>NZ_RZPF01000064.1:0-14082 GCF_004022735.1 Mesorhizobium sp. M7A.F.Ca.AU.001.01.1.1 | reverse complement strand
ATTCTCGGCCATGAAGCGAAGTGTCGCCAGGCAATCCTCGAGCCCGGCGGGAAATTTGTGCTCCGGGGCCAGGCGATAGTCGGGGCAGACAATGACGGCGTTGCCGAGATTGGCCATCAGGCGGCAGATCTCGTCATGTGAATCGAGATTGCCGATGACCCAGCCGCCGCCATGCAGATAGAGCAGCGCCGGCGCCCCGCTCGGCAGTGCGTCGATGCCGCGATGGATGCGGACAGCGATGGGGCCGTTCGGCCCGTCGATCTGCTGTTCAAAGGTCGTCGCGACCGGCTCATGCTCACCTTGCAGCGTCGGGAACGAGGCGTTGTAGGCAGCTCGCGCCGCCGCCACGCTGCCGGTCTCGAATGGCTTGCCGCCGGCTGCACGAGCCATGTCGAGGACGCGCAGCGCATCCGGATCGAGCGTCATGATCATACCCTCAGGCCAGCAGATCGCTCGCCTCTTCCTCGGTCAGCAGGGCCGGCTGGACGACATCGCCCGCGATGGCGACCGAGCCCTGTGTTTCACCGGAGCGCAGGATAGCCTCCATGATCTCCAGCACATGCAGCGCCAGATTGCCGGAGGCGCGTGGCGTGTTGCCGGTCTGAAGCGAGCGCACCAGATCGGCGACGCCGAGCATGCGGTAATTGGCGCGATCGGGCGCCGCATAAGGCCAGTTGCGGGCGCCATAGAGTTCGCCTTCGCTGGCGAAATCCCTCCAGTCGGTGCCGCGTTTCGACAGCGACACGGTGCCGCCGAACGTGTCGGGGTCGGGCAGGCGCAGCGAGCCTTCCGTGCCGTGCAGTTCGATCGGATGGTTGGAGTGGCGAAAGACATCCCACGAGGCGCCGAAGGTGACGGTTGCGCCGGAGCGGAACTCCAGCAGCGACAGCACATTGGTCGGCGTGCCGACCTTGAATGTGGTGTTCTTGAATGGCCCTTCGGCAGTGATCAGCCGCTCCTCCTGGCCGCGCGTCGCCATCGCCATGACGCGTTCGACCGGGCCGAGCAGATTGACCAGCATGGTCAGATAGTAGGGGCCCATGTCGAACACCGGGCCACCGCCTGGCTGGTAGTAGAACTGCGGGTTGGGGTGCCAGTGCTCCATGCCGCGGCCCATCATGAAGGCGGTGCCGGTGACCGGGCGGCCGATGGCGCCGTCATCCATCAGCCGGCGGGCGCGGCGTCCGGCTGCACCAAGGAAGGTGTCGGGCGCCGAGCCGAGCAGCAGCCCGCGCGACCGCGCCTCGTCGACCAGGCGCCGTCCATCGGCGGCCGAGGTGGCGAGCGGCTTTTCGGTGAAGACGTGCTTGCCGGCCGAAAGGGCGGCAAACGAAATGTCGAAATGCGCCGCCGGAATGGTCAGGTTGAGGACGAGATCGATCTCGGGGTCGGCCAGCAGTGCATCGACGCCGAGTGCCCGTATGCCATATTCCTTCGCCCGCAGCGCCGTCATGTCGGCCGAGATATCGGCGCAGGCGCGCAACTCGATGCCGCCGAAGAGAGCGGCATTGCGCAGATAGGTCATCGAGATATTGCCGCATCCGATGACGCCGATCCCGAGTTTCGTCGTTGATATCCCGTGCATTTTCGATCGTACCTCCCAACGCGGTCACCGTCTGCCGAATCCGCCCAGAAGTAACGGATCGCCTTCGCAAAGGGCTATACAACATTTTAAATATTGACGCGCGTAAAATTTTTATACAACATGCGAAAATGCTGGCGCGATATCGGGAGGCTGCCAGTCCTGGGAGGAGAAAATGACCGACATGAAAAAACGGCCGACCGCCGATGCGGATGCCGTGGGTCATGCGCGCATCGGATATTTCCGCCGCGGCCAGGGACCTCGACGGGGTCAGGCATAGATCACCTTGGCCCCTGTCCTATCAAGCTGGCTGCGTATTGGGCCGGACAGGCCATCGTCGGTGATCACGACATCGACGCTCGACAGCGAAAAGGCCTTGGAGGTTCCGCTGACGCCCCATTTGCTCGAATCCGCAAGGAGGACAACGCGCCGGGCCATGCGCACGAGGTTTCGCTTGGTTCGCGCCATGTCTTCGTTCACGTCGACCACATCCAGTGACGAGTCAATTGCATGCGCTCCAACAAAGACCTGATGCGCTACCAAGCCGCCGAGAGCCGTGTCGGCATCGGTGATCAGCGTGCTTACCGTATCCGGGTAGACCCGGCCGCCGATCATGTGAACGTCGAGCCCGGGCCGATGCATCAGATGCTGCACGATATTCATCGCCGTGGCCGCGACCACGACATTGCTGAGCGGCGGTAACAGCATGGCAACCTGCATCAATGTCGAGCCGCCATCGAAGATGACCGATTGGTTGTCCTCGAACAGGTCTATCGCTGCCCGGGCGATGCGTTTCTTTGCATCGAGGTTTGTTTGCATCCGCCGGGCGAACGCGGCCGTGGTCGAATCCGTGGTCCGGGTCACCGCGCCTCCGCGGGTCTTGGTCAGCAGTCCCTTGCGATCCAGTATCTCGAGGTCGGAGCGCACCGTGACTTCCGACACGCCAAAATCGTCTGACAGGTCCTTGATGCGAACCTGTCCGCTGCGTTGCACTTCACCCAGGATCGATTGGCGTCTCTGCTCTGACAACATTGGCCTGTCCTTGCCTCCATGCGCCAAGCGATCGCCCTGGCCTCGGTTCACTCTACCGAAAATAGGCGAATTCGAAAGCTTTCGAAAGATTGCATTTGTTATTTCTTTCGCAAACACTGGGTCCAGGATTTTGAAATCAATCAATTGGAGAGTTTTGGACTCATGAGCCTCGGAACCAAGGTGCGCCTGGCGCGCCTCTTCTCACATCCATCGGGGAATCTTTTTGGCGGCGCGGTCGACCACTTTGTCGGCTATGGCGACGTGCGCAAAGGAGGTCTTGCCGACCTGCCGGGTGCGCTTGCACGCGTCATGGTAGGCAAACCTGACTACGTCAGCATCCAGCCTGGCACCGCGCGCCATCTGTGGCCGCAATATGCGGGCAAGGCTTCCCTGGTGATCCAGGCCGGCTGCTTCACCCCAGACGATCGCATCAGTGAACTGATTGCAACGCCCGAGGATGCGGTGCGCGCCGGCGCCGATGCGTTGGCCGTGGCCATTCCGGTGCGCGGCGCGACCGAGGGAAAATACATACGCTGGCTGACCGATTCGGTGAACGCGGCGGCTCGTTACGGCATGCCGGTGGTAGCGCATATCTACCCTCGCGATTTCACCGACGGGGCAAAAATCGTCTTCACCCCCGACGAGATCGCCTATGCGGCACGCATCGGCTACGAGTCCGGCGTCGATGTGATCAAGATCGGGTACACGGGCGATTTCGAGTCGTTCCGAGAGACCGTTCGGACCTGCCCGGTGCCGGTTGTGATCGCTGGTGGTCCGAAGACCGACACGCTGCTCGGCGCCCTTCAACAGACGGCGGACGCCATCCGTGCAGGCGCGCGCGGTGCCGTGGTGGGCCGCAATCTCTGGGGGCACGGCGATCCGGAAAAGGCAGCGATCGCCTTTCGGGGCGTCATCCATGACGGCCTTTCGGCGCAAGACGCCTTGGCGAAGGCGGGTGCCTGAACGATGCCCGCCGTCCCTTCAATCCTCGGCTTCGGAGCTATTGCGATCGACGACATCGTCTATGTCGATCAGCCGTTGTCGGCGGGCAAGGGGAAGGTTTTGCAAAGTGCCCGAGCTTTCGGGGGAAACGTCGCGACGGCACTTGCCGCCGTCGCGCGGCTCGGCGGAAGCGCCGGGTTCGTCGGATGGCTGGGCAGTGCCGCCGACGACGCCGTGTTGTGCGATCTCGTTGCGAGCGGCGTTGAAACCGCGTTCGCGCCGCGCCACCCGCACGCGCGCCCGGTGCGCTCGCGGATCACCGTCGGTTCGGATGGGGAGCGGTTCATCGCGTATGACGACGAAGCGATGCTGGGCACCGCGCCGGACTTTCCGGACGAGGTTCTCAGCCGCGCGACTGTCCTGATCGTCGACAGTTACGGGATCGGGTCGCTGGATGTCGTGGCTCGGGCTCGCGATCTCGGCCTTGCGATCCTCGGCGATGTCGAATGGAGCCACGGCCCGGCCACCGAGAGACTGATCGGGCTCTGCGACCATCTCATTCTTCCGCTGGGCTTTGCGCGGACCGCCACCGGCCGCCACTCGCCGGCCGAGATACTCGATGCATTGTGGTTGCCGTCGCGGTCCGCCGTGGTTCTGACGGATGGCGGCAGAGGCGTCTTCTATCGCGGACGCGACGAGACAGGGCTCTGGCACCTGCCTCCGCAACGGGTTGCCGTCGTCGACTCGACCGGCGCCGGTGACTGCTTTCATGGCGCCTATGCCCTTGCATTGACGCGCGGGGCCGACACCGCAGGCCGGGTCGCATTCGCGGCCGCGGCGGCGGCCCTTTCGATAACGGGGCGGGGCGGGCGCGAGGCGCTTCCGACCGACGACCAGGTCAAGGAACTCCTGGCATCGACGAACGCGCCGTCGGCAGTCGAACTGAAATATGCGCGGCTTGATACCGGAACATAGCCCGAACTATCCGAGGAAAAATTTCGCAGGTGAACGTAAGCCGAGGACAATCATAAAAATCAGTGGCTTAGACTTGTGGAGGGAGGAATATGGCAGAAGTCGTTCTTGAGAATATCTGCAAGACATACGGGAACAATTTTCACGCAATCGACCAATTGAACCTGTCGGTCAAGGACGGCGAGTTCTTGATTCTCGTCGGGCCGTCCGGCTGTGGCAAATCCACCGCGTTGCGGATGATCGCGGGATTGGAGGACGTCACCAGCGGCAGCCTTCGGATCGGCGGGGTCGACGTCGTCGACATGCCGCCCAAGGACCGCGACATTGCGATGGTCTTCCAGAGCTACGCTCTCTACCCGCATATGACCGTGTTCGAAAACATTGGCTTTTCGATGCGGCTGGCAGGCAAGCCGAAGGCCGAGCGCAAAAAGCGCGTGGACGAGATCGCCAAAACCCTTCAACTGACGTCTCTGCTGGACAGCAAACCCGCGAACCTTTCAGGCGGACAGCGTCAAAGGGTTGCCATGGGCCGCGCCATGGTGCGCGAGCCGGCAGCCTTTCTCATGGACGAACCCCTTTCCAATCTGGACGCGAAACTGCGTGTTCAAATGCGCGCCGAAATCACCAGTCTGCAAAAGCAGCTCGGCGTAACGACCATATATGTGACCCACGACCAAACCGAAGCCATGACGATGGGCGACAGGGTCGCGGTGTTGAAAGGCGGCGTGCTGCAGCAGGTCGACGCACCCAAGAGGCTCTATGAATCGCCGGTGAACGCTTTCGTTGCTGGCTTCATCGGGTCTCCTTCGATGAATCTTTTCGAGGCAACCCTGACGGGCGACGAACTGATGTCCGGCGCCTTGGCCATCCGGCTGCAGGATGCAGCCTTCGTGCGCAGGCCGGGCTTGAGGTCGTATGCGGGGCGCAAGGTCGTGTTCGGGATACGACCGGAGGATCTCTATGACAGCAGTCTCGAATCCGGCCGCAAGTATCAGACGATACCGGCAAAGGTGACCTCGATCGAAGAACTCGGATCCGAACAAATCGTCCATCTCAACATCGACGCGGTCCGGGTGGACTCCGGCGACCCTGACGCGGTGCAGGATTTCGGCCTGGCGTCGAATGCGGTGGCGAAATTCGAACCGGTCAGCACAGTCCGCTCCGGCTCGGAAATCAGCTTGGCCCTGGATGATGCCAAGCTCCATTTCTTCGACCCCGAGACGCATCTGGCAATCTGAATATCAGCGATAAGACCCGCGGGCGAGGGTGAGGCGCCTGCGTAAGAAGACTTCTGAATAATCAGACGATCGGCCGCATTGTGCGGGCGAATATAAAGAAGGAGGAGAAAATGACGTTTCGTATTAAATCCGCGATGCTGAAAATAGCCGCGGCCGCATGGTTGCTTGGCGCAACCGGCGCCATGGCGGATACGACGCTGGAATTCACCCAATGGTGGGAGCCCGAATTGCCGGCTCGCTCGCTCAGGTCAATTATGGACGAGTTCGAGGCGGCAAACCCCGGAATCAAGGTGACGCTGGTCAGCGGCCCCTACGCCACCACGCGAGACCAGATCTCGGTTGGTGCTGCAACCGGAACGCTCAGCGACGTCGTCGGTCTCGACGGCGCCTGGGTGAACAATCTGAATGCGCAGGGCGCACTCGCCGACATGAATCCGATGATGGATGCGAGCGGTTTCGACAAGAGCCAGGTCGCGGATATCATCAAGGTGGACGGCAAGGCCGTGATGTTTCCCGTGGCTTCGTTCGTCTATCCGGTCTTCGTGAATTTGGACCTCGCCGCCAAGGCGGGCGTGACCAAGCTGCCGTCGACCCGTGCGGAGTTTCTCGAAGCCGCCAAGAAGATGACGCACGCCGACCAGAACCAGTATGGCTGGGTGCTGCCCCTGTCGCTGCAAACGCCATCCGGCGTCCAGAACGACATGATGTCGTGGGTTTGGGCTTCGGGCCAGTCGATGATGGCGAGCGGCAAGCCGGACCTTGAGGGCAAACCGGTGGTGGATATGCTCACTTTCGTCAAATCACTCAATGACGCCGGCACCATCTCGCCCGGCATCGCCACCAAGACCGAGCAGGAAAAGGTCGAGGAGTTCGTCAACAACCGCGTCGGGATGATGATCGACTCGCTCGCGCATGTGAACCTCATCCGCAAGCGCAATCCCAAGCTGAACTTCGACCTCATCCCGGTCCCTGTCGTGGAAAACTATACCGGCAAGCGCGGCCTTCCCTATGCCTCCTGGGGCATCGGCATCTCTGCGGCTTCGAAACATCAGGAAGAGGCCTGGAAACTCGTCCAATATCTGATGAGTGAAAAGGTCAACGCCAAGCTCGTGTCGCTTGCAAACGCCTTCCCGGGCAACGTCAACGCCAAGCCCGATTTCGTGACCTCGGACAAGGCTTTCGGCAAGGCTTTTGAAATCTTCAAGACCGGTCATCTCGCCAATGAGTTCACGGGCCTGCCGGTGGCTGAAGACCTGATGACCCAGTTCGACGTGCAAGCCCAGAAGATGCTCGCCGGCGAGCAGTCTCCGGAACAAGCCGCCGCCGCCGCTCAGAAGGGCTGGATGGCGAAATTCTGATCGGCCTGTTCCCGTTTGCTGTCTTCGACCGGGTGACCTGACTTCGGGCAGGCCACCCGGCAACAACGGATCGGCATTCTGAGTGGACTTGTTTTCGAAAGCTTACCTTCCCTTGAAGGCGTATCCCAAGGTTGGCACATGACCCGGCAAAAGCGCTCCCACCACAAGCTCAAACGAGCGGTCGCACCCTACCTCTATCTGTCGCCCGCGCTGCTCATAGTCGGGCTCCTGATGCTGCTGCCGATGGTGACGGTGATTGCCTACTCGTTCCAGAACAGCGCGGTGCTGCGTCGTGACCCATCCTTTGCCGGACTGAAGCACTACCAGGCGATCTTCGACGACCCCGTGTTCTGGGCTTCGCTGTGGCACACGCTCTACTTCACATGCATGAGTGTCATTTTCCACATGACCATCGGCATGGTCTTCGCGCTCATGCTGAACAGCGACCGCATCAATCCGACGCTGCGCAATATTCTGCGTGTGCTCTACATACTGCCCTGGCTGTTCACCGCGGTGATCATCGCCGTGATCTGGCGCCTCCTGCTTGAGCCGAACGGTGTCGTGAACAGTATTCTCATGCAAATCGGCATCATCGGTTCCAAGGTCGAATGGTTTTCCTCGCCTGAGACCGCGCTGCATGCAGTCACTTTTGCCAATATCTGGGCGGGCTACCCGCTCTTCATGGTCAGTTTGCTCGCGGGTTTGCAGGGCATTCCCAAGGATTTCTACGAGGCCGCCGATATCGACGGGGCGAAAGCCTACCAGAAGCTGATCTTCATCACCATTCCGCAGCTGATGCCGATCATCATCAGCATCTCGCTGCTCGACTTCATCTGGACCATGCAGGTCTTCCCGCTAATCTGGATAACGACGGGCGGTGGCCCGATCTACTCGACCGAGGTCCTCAGCACCTACACGTACAAGCTGGCATTTTCGAGCTACAACCTGTCGCAGGCTTCGGCCAGCGCCGTGGTCATCCTGCTGATCTCTCTCGGCCTGACGCTGTTCTATATTCGCTATCAAAAGGCTCGGTAATCACCATGAGGAAAAGGCACACGCCGAAAGACAGGCTGATCACCGTGGCGCTCCATGTAGCGCTTGCAGCAGGGCTCTTTTTCGCGGCATTCCCGATCTACTGGATGCTGAGCAGCTCGTTCAAATCGAATACCGAAATCTTTGCCCTGCCGCCAACCATCCTGCCAAAGGCGTTCACGCTGGAAGCGTATGCAGCCATCCTTGGCGACCCGGTAAAGCTGCGCTTCTTCTTCAACAGCTATTTCGTGGCGGGAGCGGTGACCGTGCTGACGGTGCTGATCGCCTTGCTGGCGGCCTACGGGTTCAGCCGCTTCAATTTCCGCGGCAAGGGCAGCCTGAACACAATCATCATCAGCACGCAGACGATTCCGCCGATCACACTTTTGATCCCCTTCTTCGGGCTTGTCGTCTCATACGGTATCTTCGACACCTATGTCGCACTGATCCTGACCTACCTGGTGTTTACGCTGCCCTACGCGATCCTGCTGATGACGGGATATCTGAACACCTTGCCCCGCGATCTCGATGAAGCCGTGGCTGTCGACGGCGGCAGCAGCTGGACCGCGCTTTGGCGGGTGATTGTCCCGATTTCACTGCCTGGTATCGTGGCGACGTCGGTCTACACCTTCCTGTTGTGCTGGAACGAATTTCTCTTTGCGCTGACGCTGACGAAGTCGACGTCCATGCGCACGGTCCCGATCGGCATCCAGCTGTTGATGGGGCAGCATGCCTTCGAATGGAACCAGATGATGGCGATGAGCGTGCTCGGCTCGCTACCGCTCTTGCTCATCTACCTCGTTGCCCAGAGATACTTCCTCGCCGGCATGACCGCGGGCTCGGTCAAGTAGGATGTTCATCCCACGGCGACGCAGGGTGGCATCAATCAATAAGCGGTATCAAGGATTGAAAGGATGAACGTGAAAGACCTCAAAGTCGGCTGCCAGACCTTCACCTGGGAAATGCTGGGAGACCGGTTCACCGGCGGCCCCGACGATCTGCTGAGGGCGATCTCTGACGGTGGCTATGCCGGCATCGAGATCACCGACACCATGATCGGACATTATGGCAACAAGCCGGAGGAGTTCGCCGCCGCGCTGAAGGCGTGGGGGCTGACGCTGGTTTCCTTCGCCTTTGGCTCGCACAGCGGTTTTACGTCGAAGGAGGAGATCGGCGCCGACCTCGAAACCGCCAAACGCTGGATCGATTTCGCCGCCGCCTTCCCGAATGCGCTGGTGTCGATGGGCTCGGCCACGGTGGTGTCCGACGGCCCGCGCGACGAGAAGTTCGCCATCGCGGCCGAGGTCTACAACCAGGCCGGCGAGCTTGGCCGCAGGGACGGTGTTCAGGTCGCGGTGCATCCCAGCTCGCACCACAACACGCTGCTGTTCGACCGCGCCGATTACGACGCGATCTTTGCCTTGCTCGACCCCGACCTGGTCGGCTGGGTACCGGATACCGGCCATATACTGCGCGGCCACAAGGACATGTCCGATACGCTGCGCACCTACCGCGACCGCATCCGCTACATCCACCTCAAGGACGTCGATGCCAACGGCAGCTGGGCCATGCTCGGCAAGGGCGTCTGCGACACGCCGGCGGTGATCGAGATCGCCAACACCGCACCGCGCTTCAACGGCTGGCTGGTGCTGGAGGAGGAATCCGAAACGGCCGCCGCCGATCCCGCCGGCGCGGTAAAAACCAACCGCCAGACAATGCGCAGCTTGGGCGCCTGAAGAACGAGACGATGATCAAGAAACAGGACAGACGCCTCAGGGTCGGTGTGCTCGGCTGCGGCCCCATCGCGCAGTTCGCGCATCTGCAATCCTGCGTGAAGGCTGGGAATGCCGACCTCTACGCCATCTGCGACGCGGCACCCGATCTGCTCGCCCGCATGGGCGCCACCTACGAGCCGCAAAAGATGTATGCCGACTACGACGCCATGCTCGCCGATCCCGAACTGGAAGCGGTGATCGTCGCCACGTCGGACGCCTATCACGTGCCGATGTCGATCAAGGCGCTCGATGCGGGAAAGCATGTCCTGTGCGAAAAGCCGATCGGCACCTCGGTGGAGGAAGGCGAGGCGCTGGCCCAGGCGGTCAGGCGCTCGGGCAAGGTGCTGCAGGTCGGGCATATGAAGCGCTTCGACCCGGCGCTGGAGGCCGCGCACGACTTCGTCCGCGACGAGATCGGCGAGGTGCTGGCGCTGAAGGCCTGGTACTGCGATTCCACCCATCGCTACACCAACACCGATGCCATTCAGCCGCTGCCGGTCACCAGCAAGCTGGCGAAGAAGCCGACCGGCAATCCCAAGGCTGATCTCAGGCAATATTTCATGCTGGCGCACGGCTCGCATCTCGTCGATACGGCGCGTTTCCTGTGCGGCGATATCGTTGCCGTGCGCGCCCGCCTCAATGAGAAATTCGGCGCCTATTGCTGGTTCGTCGAGACCGAGTTCGCCAGCGGCGCGCTCGGGCATCTCGACCTGACCGTTGCCGTGCGCATGGACTGGCACGAAGGTTTTCAGCTCTATGGCGAGAACGGCTCCGTCATCGCGAAAACCTTCAACCCCTGGTACTTCCGCGCCAGCGAGGTCGAGATATTTCACGAGAAGACCGCCACCGCCCACAAGCCGCTCGGCGCCGACGGCCACTTCTTCCGCCGCCAACTGGAAGGCCTAGCGGATACAGTCCTGAACGGCACGCCGATGCGCGGCGCCAATGTCGAGGACGGTATCGCCTCGATCCGCGCCATGGTCGCCATCGCGCGTTCGGTCGAGACAGGTGAACGGGTCGAACTCGCCTCGGTTTCGGGAGCGGTCTGATGCGTCTCGGCATTTTCGCCAAGACATTTGCCGGCACAGAGCCGGCTGCCGTGCTGACGGCGGTTAAGCAGGCTGGCTATGAGACGACGCAGTTCAATCTCGCCTGCGCCGGCCTGCCGTCGATGCCGGATGTCGTGCCGGCAGATGCCATCGCTTCCGTCCGTGCCGCAGTGCGATCGTCAGGCGTTTCGCTGGCCGCGCTGTCGGGCACCTACAACATGGCGCATCCCGACAAGGCTGTGCGCGACGATGGTCTTCGCCGTCTTGCCGTCGTCATCGAGGCGGCGGCGGCCCTCGGTATTCCGCTGGTCACGCTCTGCACCGGCTCGCGCAATGCCGCCGATCAATGGGCGTATCATCCCGACAATAGCACGCCGGCCGCTTGGTCCGACATGGCCGCCGAGATGGAGAAAGCGCTGGCGCTTGCCGAAGACGCCGGCGTCGATCTCGGCATCGAGCCCGAGCAGGCCAACATCGTTACCTCGGCCAGGGACGCGACCAGGCTGATCGCCGAAATGGGATCGAAGCATCTGAAGATCGTGCTCGATCCGGCGAACCTGTTCGAGCACGCGACGCCACACGAAGCGCGCGCCATCGTCGCCGCCGCGATCGACGAGGCTGCCGGCCATATCGCCATGGCGCACGCCAAGGATCGCTCTGGTGACGGCCGCTTTGCCACCGCCGGACAAGGCATCGTCGATTTTCCGCATTTTGTTTCACGGCTGAAGGCAGCGGGCTTCGACGGATCGCTCGTCACCCACGGGCTGTCCGCCGATGAAGCCCCCGGCGTCGCAGCCTTTCTGCGGGGACTCCTCTGATGGGCGCCGCGCCGGCGATCCTGCTTCGCGACGATGCATCGCTTCGTGTCTTCGACACGGGGCAGGGCAGGCCTCCCGTCGTCTTCCAGCACGGCCTCGGCGGTGATGCGGCACAAGTAGCGCAGAACTTTCCCGATGGTCCTTCATACCGCCGACTGACCGTCGAATGTCGCGCTCAGGGCGGCTCCGGCGCCGGCAGCAAGCGTCCTTTTTCGATCGAGATGTTCGCCGACGACGTGTTGGCTGCCGCCGATGCCGCCGGCCTCGACCGTTTCGTCGCCGGCGGCATCTCGATGGGCGCGGCAATCGCCTTGCGGCTTGCGGCCCGGCACCCGGATAGGGTCACAGGTCTCGTGCTTGTTCGCCCTGCCTGGGCTTTCGACGCGGCATCGCAAAACATGCGCCCTTACGTGGAAGTGGCGGAGCTCATCCGCGGCCGTCCGCTGGATGACGCGCGCGATGCGTTTGCGGCCTCCGCCACGGCGGCTCGCTTTCGCATCGAGGCGCCGGACAATCTTGCTTCCCTGCTCGGCTTTTTCGCGCGCGCCAATGCGAATGTTTTCGCCGAGGTGATGCGAGCGATCGCAAACGATGGGCCCGGCGTGACGCGGGCAGCGGCCGCCGGCCTCGCGCTCCCGACACTCGTCATCGGCAGCGGCATCGATCTCGTCCATCCGCTGGCCACCGCGCGCAGCCTTGCAGACACCATCCCCAATGCCGCCTTTGTCGAGGTGACGCCGAAGGCCACCGACAAGGAGCGCCATTTCGCCGAAATCCGCGCCGCCATCGGCAGCTTTCTCAACACAAATTTTGACAAGCAGGACCAATCATGATCTCGAAATCTCTCTCCGGCCCGGCCGCCATCGCCGAACTGCCACGCGATCGCATGATCGCCGAATTCTCGCTCTGGTCTGCCAATCTTGCCAATTTCGAGAACGACTTGAAGCGCATCGAACCCTATGTCGATCTTCATCATATCGATGTGGCGGACGGTCATTTCGCCCCGTCCTTCCTGTTCTTCCCCGACCTCGTTGCCCGCATCGCCGGGCTGACGGCCAAGCCCATCCATGTCCACCTGATGGTCGATGAAGCAATCGTCGAGGCGCAGACGCGCCAGTTCATCGAAGCCGGCGCCGACATGATCAGCGTCCATGCCGAGAATGGCGAAGCGGGATTGCGCGCCGTGCGGCTGGCGCGGGAGCTCGGCGCCGAGGCGGGCGTCGTGCTCAGGCTGGAGACGCCTGTGGAAGCGGTGACGGCCTTCGTCCCGGAAGTCGCCTTCGTAACGCTTCTTGGAACCGCAATCGGCGTCAAGGGACAGAGCCTGTCGGACAAGGCCTGCGACAGGCTGGGCGCTACCCGCGCCATCCTGAGAAAGGCCGGCCGCGAGGCGCAAGTGGTTCTGGCGGCCGACGGCGGCATCCGCCACGAGACCGTGCCGTTGCTGCGTGCCGCCGGGGCCGAAACCGTGGTTCTCGGTTCGCTCGCCTTCGGTGACAAGGACCTCGCCGGCCGCATCGGCTGGCTGCACGGCTTGAAGGTCGCGGCATGACAACGGAAGCCGCCCTTGCGATCGATCTTGGCGGGACGGAGCTTCGCGCCGCCCTGGTCGACCGTGAGGGCAAGATCCTGGCATTCGCAGCGGTGCCGACGCAGGCGCAGGCCGGTCCAGACGTGGTGATCGGCCAGATCGAGGCGCTGGCGGCGACCGTCCATGCCGAAGCCCCGGCACTGTCGGTCGTCGGCGTCGGTGTCGGTGCGCCGGGACCGCTTGATCCGCTGGCCGGCATCGCCGTCGGCCCGCCGACACTCACCGGCTGGCTGGATGTGCCGCTTGCCGACATCCTCGAGCGGCGGCTCGGCCTGCCGGTCCGTCTGGAGAACGACGCCAATGCCGCGGCGCTCGGCGAATGGCGCTTCGGCGCCGGCCATGGCGCTCGCTCGCTGGTCTTTGTCACGGTGTCGACCGGCATCGGCGGCGGTGTCGTCGTCGATGGGCGCATCCTGCATGGCCGCCGTGGCCTTGCCGCCGAGATCGGTCACATGACCATCACCAATGAGGGCGAGCGTTGCGTGTGCGGCGTTATCGGCTGCTTCGAGGCCATCGCTTCGGGAACCGCGCTCGGCCGCCGCGCCACCGCCGCCACGGCCGCCGGCGACGGCTCGGCCTTGCGGCGCCTGTCAGCGGATGCGGAGGTGACCGGCCGCCATGTCGTCGAGGCGGCACGGCTGCGCGACGATCTTGCCTCGGCCTTGCTGGACGAGGAAGCCCGCTGGCTGGGCG
>NZ_RZPF01000650.1:0-3760 GCF_004022735.1 Mesorhizobium sp. M7A.F.Ca.AU.001.01.1.1 | reverse complement strand
GGGCAAATCGATGCTGGCGCAGCGGCTGCCGTCGATCCTGCCGCCGCTGGCGCCGAAGGAATTGCTCGAAGTCTCGATGATCGCGTCGGTGGCGGGAGAGCTCGGCGAAGGCAAATTGACTGACCGGCGGCCGTTCCGCGCGCCGCACCACTCGGCCTCGATGGCGGCGATGGTCGGCGGCGGCATCCGCGCGCGGCCGGGCGAGGTGTCGCTGGCCCATCACGGCGTGCTGTTCCTCGACGAGTTTCCCGAGTTCACGCCGCAGACGCTCGATGCGCTGCGCCAGCCGTTGGAGACCGGCGACTGCATGATCGCGCGGGCCAACCATCGCGTCACCTATCCAGCGCGTATCCAGCTGGTGGCCGCGATGAACCCGTGCCGCTGCGGCATGGCCGGCGAGCCTGGTTATCGCTGCCTGCGCGGCGAGCGCTGCCGCACCGACTATCAGGCGCGCATTTCGGGCCCGCTGCTCGACCGCATCGATCTCAGGATCGAAGTGCCGGCGGTCTCGGCCAGCGACCTGATCCGGCCCGACCGGGCGGAGAAAAGTGCCGATGTGGCGATGCGCGTGGCACGCGCCCGCACCATCCAGCGCGAGCGCTTCGAGCGGCTCGGCGCCACCCGCGCCACCACCAACGCGCATTGCGCGCCCTCGGTCATCGAGGAGATCGCCATGCCGGACGCCGCCGGCCTGTCGCTGCTCAAGGACGCCAGCGAAAAGCTCGCCTTTTCGGCGCGAGCCTATCACCGGGTGCTGAAGGTGGCGCGGACACTCGCCGATCTCGACGCCAGCGAAACCGTCGGCCGCATCCATCTGGCCGAAGCGATTTCCTACCGCATGAGCTCGGAGCGGGTGGCGCAGGCGGCGTAGATCACTCGCCGCCCGACAAGCCGACTCTGCCACACCACCTTCCGCAATCACGCCATAACCGTCATCCGACGAATCGGCCATCTCCGCACTGCGGCGGACCTGATTGTCCGCTTGGTCGACGTCCTCACCACCCAACGGCCCCCACCGACCGGGCGCCGGCCGTTTCTCCGTCTTCGGGGGCGTGGACGTCATCGCATCGGACCAAAGTCTTGGTCTCCGCATTGGGAATTCCTTATTTAGATAATGTGAATATGATTGCGGTCGGGGAGTCCGCTATGTTCGTTGACTACTACGAAGTTTTGGAAGTCAGCCCGAACGCCAACTCGGAAACGCTGGAGCGCATATTTCGCTATTTTGCGATGCGCTATCATCCCGACAATCGCGAAACCGGCGATGAAGCCCGCTTCAGTGAAATCGTGGAAGCCCACAACACGCTCAAGGATCCGGTCAAACGCGCTCAATACGACATCGCGTATAGGGACCATGCCGGCCTTCGCCGCGAATTGACCGAGGAAGCCAGCAACAGCAAAGGCATCGAGCGGGATGTCGTGATCCAGGCCAGGCTGCTGTCGCTGCTTTACGCGAAGCGCCGGCACGACGTCAGCAATCCCGGGATCGGGGATGTGGAGCTCGAACGCCTGTCAGACTGTCCGCGAGAGCATCTCGAGTTTCATCTCTGGTATCTAAAAGCGAAGGGCTGGATAGCAAGAGTGGAAAACGGGACGATCGCGATTACGGTGGAAGGCGTCGATAGGGTCAACTCCGAACACCGTCGCGATCCCACCATCCGGCTCCTGGACCATACAGCTTCCTGACGCCTCACCTCCGGAGGAAGTCAGGCCGAAGACCTGCCGCCCCATTCACGGCAGGGACTGGCCTCTTCAGCCCTGCTGCGCCTTCAGTTCCAGCCGCCGCGCGTGCAACACCGGCTCGGTGTAGCCGTTGGGCTGGGCGCGGCCCTTGAATACCAGGTCGCAGGCGGCGAGGAAGGCTATCGACTTGTCAAAGTCGGCCGCCATCGGCTCGTAGAGCGGGTCGCCCTCGTTCTGGCGGTCGACGATGTCAGCCATGCGCTTCATCGTCGCCATCACCTGGTCCTCGCTGCACACGCCGTGGTGCAGCCAGTTGGCGATGTGCTGTGAGGAAATACGCAGCGTGGCGCGGTCTTCCATCAGGCCGACATCGTTGATGTCAGGCACTTTCGAGCAGCCGACGCCCTGGTCGATCCAGCGCACGACATAGCCAAGAATGCCCTGCGCGTTGTTGTCGAGTTCCTTCTGGATATCCTCGGGCGACCAGTTCGGCCGCACGGCAACGGGCACCGACAGGATGTCGTCGAGCCTGGCCTTCGGCCGGTTCTTCAGCGCCGCCTGCACGGCGTGAACATCGACCTTGTGATAGTGCGTGGCATGCAGCGTCGCCGCCGTCGGCGACGGCACCCAGGCGGTGTTGGCGCCGGCCTTGGGGTGGACGATCTTCTCCACCAGCATCGCAGCCATCAGATCCGGCATCGCCCACATGCCCTTGCCGATCTGGGCGTGGCCGGCCAGCCCGCATTCCAGCCCGGTGTCGACATTCCACGCCTCGTAGGCGGAAATCCAGGCGGCCTGCTTCATGTCGCCCTTGCGGATCATCGGGCCGGCTTCCATCGAGGTGTGGATCTCGTCGCCGGTGCGGTCGAGAAAGCCGGTGTTGATGAACACGACGCGCTCCTTTGCGGCGCGGATTGCCTCCTTGAGGTTGACGGTGGTGCGCCGCTCCTCATCCATGATGCCCATCTTGATGGTATTTTTCGCCATGCCGAGCAGGGCCTCGACGCGGTCGAATATCTCGACGGCGAAGGCGACTTCGTCGGGCCCATGCATCTTGGGTTTCACGACATACATCGAGCCGGCGCGGGAATTGGCGCGGCGGCCGTTCGGCCCGACATCGTGCAACGCGATCAGCGCCGTCATCGCCGCATCCATGATGCCTTCCGGAACCTCATTGCCGTCGCGGTCGAGGATCGCCGGGCTGGTCATCAGGTGGCCGACATTCCTGACCAGCATCAGCGAGCGGCCGGGCACGGTCAGCGTGCCGCCGGCGGGCGCGGTGTAGGCGCGGTCGGGATTGAGCTTGCGGACAAAACTCTTGCCGCCCTTGGTGATCTCTTCCGCTAGGTCACCCTTCATCAGGCCGAGCCAGTTGCGGTAGACGACGACCTTGTCTGGCGCATCCACCGCCGCGACCGAATCCTCGCAGTCCTGGATGGTGGTCAGCGCCGATTCCAGGATGACATCGGCGATGCCCGCCGGATCGGTGCGGCCGATCTGGTTGTTGCGGTCGATCACGATCTCGATGTGCAGGCCGTTGCGCACAAGCAGCACGGCATCGGGATTGGCGGCATCGCCGCGATAGCCGACGAATTGCCTGGGGTCGGCCAGCGTCGTCGAGCCGGCGCCGGCGCTCAGCCGCAAGGCACCCTGCGCCAGCGACAGGCCATTGACGCCGGCCCATTTGCCGGACGTGAGCGGGGCAGCCTCGTCGAGAAAGGTCTTCGTCCAGGCGACGACCTTGGCGCCGCGTGCCGGATTGAAGGCTTTGCCCTTTTCGGCGCCATCCGTTTCGGGGATGGCATCGGTGCCGTAGAGCGCATCGTAGAGCGAACCCCAGCGCGCATTGGCAGCGTTGAGCGCATAGCGCGCATTCATCACCGGCACGACCAGCTGCGGTCCGGCAACATCAGCAATTTCCGGGTCGACGTTGTCGGTCGACACGCTGAAGGCCGGGCCTTCGGGAACGAGGTAGCCGATCCCTTTCAGGAAGCCCTTGTAGGCCTCCATGTCGACCGGCGCGCCGTGATCGCGATACCAGCCGTCTATCTGTTCCTGGATGGCGTCACGCTTTGCC
>NZ_RZPF01000649.1:0-3772 GCF_004022735.1 Mesorhizobium sp. M7A.F.Ca.AU.001.01.1.1 | reverse complement strand
GCCTGTCACTTTCCCTTGCTATGCCACCGCATCGAAGTAGGTGGCGAATTCGGCGCGTATTTCGGTTTCTTCGACCGTGTCACGGTCCTTTATATAGGTCAGCGCCCGCTTGGCGCGCTCCAGCGACGTGCCCTCAAGCCCCGTGGTGCGCGATGCGATGCCGGCCATCTCCTCGAAAACGCCGTTGCAGTGAAGGACCAGATCGCAGCCCGCCGCAAGGATCGAGGCCGCCTTTGTCGAGACGGCGAGGGCGCTCAGGCTGGAGCTTGCCGCCGACTATCTGGTGATGGCGGCATGGCTGGCCTTCCTCAAGTCCAAGCTCCTGATCCCCAAGCAGCCAGGCGACGAGGGCGAAAGCGGCGAGGAACTGGCGGCGGTGCTGCAGTTCCGACTGAAGCGGCTGGAAGCCATGCGCGACGCCTCGGCGCGTCTGGTCAACCGCAACCGGCTCGGCCGCGACGTGTTCGCGCGCGGCATGCCGGAAATGGTCATCATCGAAAAGCGCAACGCCTATTCTGCCTCGCTCTACGATCTCTTGACCGCCTATGCCCAGCAGCGCCAGAAGCAGGCGATCAACAATGTGACCATCGCCAGGCGCGGTGTCTGGTCGCTCAAGGACGCGCGCGACATCCTGACCCGCCTTGTGGGAGCCGTGAGCGACTGGACGACGATGGAAAGTTTTCTGATCGCGTACATGACCAGTCCCGAGGAGCGGCGCACGGCGATCGCGAGCTCGTTCGCTGCCACGCTGGAACTGGTGCGCGAAGGCAAGATGGATGTGCGGCAGGATCAGACGTTCGCGCCGATCTACCTGCGCGGCCGAACGCAGACAATCAAGGCAGTCGAGGTGGCATCATGAGCGAACGCGCCAACGCTTCGGTTGTCCCGTTCAAGATCGGCGATGAACCCGACGAGGGCCCGCTTTCCCAGGATCCGGCCGAGCAGCAGCTACAAAACCCGGCCGAGCGACTGCATCTGGCCGAGGCTGTGCGCATGGCCGAGGCGATCGTGTTCGCCAGCGCCGAACCCGTCAGCGAAAAGCAGCTTGCGGCACGCCTGCCGGACGGCATCAACATCGCCCTGGCCATGGCCGAGCTGCAGCAGATCTATGCGCGGCGCGGCGTCAATCTGGTGCGTGTCGGCGATGCCTGGGCGTTCCGCACCGCCGGCGACCTGGCTTTCCTGATGAGCAGGGATACCGTCCAGCAAAGGAAGCTCTCCCGCGCGGCTCTCGAAGTGCTGGCGATCATTGCCTATCACCAGCCGGTGACGCGTGCCGAGATCGAGGACATCCGCGGTGTCGAAACCTCGAAAGGCACGCTCGACACGCTGCTGGAAACGGAATGGGTGCGCATGCGCGGCCGGCGAAAGACACCCGGACGCCCGGTCACCTACGGCACGACGGAGACCTTCCTCGATCATTTCGCGCTGGAAGAGATCCGCGATCTGCCCGGCATGGAGGAACTGAAGGGGGCCGGCCTGCTTTCGGGCCGCATGCCGTCGAATTTCTCCATTCCGCAGCCGCCGGCCGATCCCGATGCATTGACCGACGACGAGGATGCGCTCACCGATATCGATCTCGAGGAACTCGGCCTGCTGACGCCGCGCGTCACGGAAGATTGACTGGCATTGGCGGCCGATCTGTCGAGGATGCGCGGATTCGTAGCGGGGCCGCCGCGTCGAAAATGCGTGACATCCGCCACCCTTTCATAAACTCTGTCGCAGTTGTGTTTGAATCCCAACGCGAAAACGCATAGATCATCGCCAGGGAAAACATTCGAGAGAGATTTGCTATGGGTTCATTTTCGATTTGGCACTGGATGATCGTGCTGGTGATCGTGCTTTTGGTGTTCGGCCGCGGCAAGATTCCCGAGCTGATGGGCGACATGGCCAAGGGCATCAAGAGCTTCAAGAAGGGCATGGCCGACGACGACGTTGCCGAAGACAAGCGCACCGTCGAACATCGTGCCGACGAGACCGTTGCGGCCGCGAAGGAAAAGGCCAGCAAGAGCTGAGCCCAAAGGTTCTAGTCGGAACAGAGTGTCATGTTTGAAGTCGGCTGGACCGAAATGCTGGTCATCGCGATCGTCATGATCGTGGTCGTCGGGCCCAAGGATTTGCCCAATATGCTGCGCACCTTCGGCCGCACGACGGCGAAGCTGCGCGCCATGGCATCCGATTTCCAGAAACAGTTCAACGAGGCGCTGAAGGAAGCCGAGCTCGACGACGTCAAGAAGTCCGTCGACGAGCTCAGGGGCATGAGCCCGATGGCCGAGATCAGGAAGCAGCTCAATCCGTTCGAACAGGCCGCGGCCGACGTTCGCTCCGGCGTCGACGCGGCGATGAAGCCGAAGCCGGCAGCCGATCCGGCAACGCCAGCCGCTTCGACCCCGCAGGCGGCCGAGCCGCTGAAGAACGGTGCAACGACCATGCCCGGCGTCAACGGACCGGAAGCAGCGCCGGCAGCGCCGATTTTCCCGGCGATGACCGACGAATCGGTGGTGACGTCATCAGTGCCGACGACACCCGTCGTGGCGCCGAAGGCGTCCACGGCGAAGAAGGCAGCCAAGCCTGCACCGTCAAGGGCGACGCCGGCTATAAAGGCTTCGGCAAATGGCGCTAAAGCTCCTGCAAAAACGGTCACCGCTAAGGCCACGCCTGCGCCCAAGGTGCCAGCGAAGCCGGTGACGGCGGCAATGCCTGAAACGCCCAGGGCCAAGACGCCCGCTGCGGCCAAGGTGATCGCGTCCAAGACCGTAGCGACCAAGACGGGGGCGAAAATCGAACCGAAACCTGCTGCGGCCAAGAAGCCGGCGGCCAAGAAGACGGCTGGAGCCGCCAAGTGAGCGTTTCGGACACCGAAAAGGACGAGATCGAGAAATCGTCGGCGCCGCTGATGGAGCATCTGATCGAGCTGCGCCGGCGGCTGATCTGGTCGCTGGGCGGTTTCTTCGTTGCCTTCCTGGTCTGTTTCTTCTTCGCCAAGAAGCTGTTCAACCTTCTGGTCGTCCCGTTCAAATGGGCGACGCAGTGGGCAGGCCTCGATCCGCACAAGGTCGAGCTGATCTACACGGCGCCGCAGGAATTCTTCTTCACGCAGGTCAAGCTCGCCATGTTCGGCGGCATGGTGATCGCCTTTCCGCTGATCGCCACGCAGATCTACAAATTCATCGCGCCCGGCCTCTACAAGAACGAGCGCAACGCCTTCCTGCCGTTCCTGATCGCGTCGCCAATCCTGTTCCTGATGGGTGCGTCGCTGGTCTATTTCTTCTTCACGCCGATGGTGATGTGGTTCTTCCTCGCCATGCAGCAGGCCGGCACCGACGATCAGGTGCAGATTTCACTGCTGCCAAAGGTGTCGGAATATCTCAGCCTGATCATGACGCTGATCTTCTCCTTCGGCCTGGTGTTCCAACTGCCGGTGGTGACCAGCCTGATGACACGCGTCGGCATGCTGTCGTCCAAGGGGCTGGCCGAGAAGCGCAAATGGGCGATCGTCATCGCCTTCGTCGTCGCGGCGGTGCTGACGCCGCCCGATCCGATGAGCCAGATCGGCCTCGCCATTCCGACCATCCTTCTCTACGAGGTCTCCATCTGGGCTGCCCGGCTGATCGAGCGCGATCAGGAAAAGCAGCGCGTGGCACGCGAGAAGCAGGACGCGGCGGAAGAGGTCGCCGAGAAGAAGCCGGCGGACGCGTCCTCCACCTGAACGGCGCCGCCGCGTCTGGCCAGTCTCGATAGGAATTTTTTCTTGACCTGGTGAGGGCAGCTA
>NZ_RZPF01000648.1:0-3777 GCF_004022735.1 Mesorhizobium sp. M7A.F.Ca.AU.001.01.1.1 | reverse complement strand
CGGGATATATAATAAGCGTGCTCACTATTCAAGGTGCCGCAGTGCACACAAAGCCGACAAATGTGCATGACAGCTTTGCCGGGCCAATCATGGTTATCGATTTGCGAACGCATGATGGCCGCGCCGCCTCTCCGCTGGTCGCGTCTGGCATATTGATGTACAGCCGCTGAACAGGATCGGGGGATCAACGCAATGCCGACGCTTTACGCTCTCAAGCCGGCCTTCCAGGGCCGACTGCGGCCGCTGGTCAATCGGCTGGCGGCCATCGGGGTCACCGCAAACAGCATAACCATCCTGGCGGCCGCGATGTCGATAGCCGCCGGCGCGGCCATTGCGATCCGGCATGAATGGCGCTGGCTGCTGTTGCTTATCCCCGTGGTGATGTTCGTGCGCATGGCGCTGAATGCCGTGGACGGCATGCTGGCGCGCGAGCATGGCCAAGCCTCGACGCTCGGCATGTATCTTAACGAGTTGTGCGACGTCGTTTCGGACCTCGCGCTGATCTTGCCTTTTGCCGTCTTTCCGGAATTTGGCGCATGGGGCGTCGTCGCCTTCGCAATATCGGCGGTGCTGACCGAGTTTGCCGGCGTGCTCGGCATCGCCGCCAAGATCGGCCGCAACTATGCCGGGCCGTTCGGCAAGAGCGACAGGGCGCTGGCGCTTGGCGTCGTCGCCGTGCTGTGCGCCCCAGGGCTGTGGCCGGCATCGATCGCGCCATTTGTGTTTCCGGCCATGGCAACGCTTTCGCTGCTGACCGCCATAAACCGGATACGCGCCGGGCTTATTGGCAGCGCCAGCTGAGCATCGAGGCTCGCCATGCCGCCAGTGGGGCCGCCAGAGGGAAAGACCATGATGCACGAACCGGTCGCCGCCGCGGCCACGGAAAGCCTTGCGCGGCAAGCGCAGGAGCGGGTCTTCCGCAGCCATGACGGGACGGAGATCTTCTACCGATTCTGGCCGGCGGCTTCGGCCGATGCCAAAGGCGCGATGGTGCTCTTCCATCGCGGCCACGAGCATGGCGGCCGCATGGCCCATCTCGTCGATGAATTGCGGATGCCGGACCACGCCTTCTATGCCTGGGATGCCCGCGGCAATGGCCGTTCGTCCGGCGAGCGCGGCTATGCCCCGTCCTTCTCGGCGCTGGTGCGCGACATCGACTGCTTCATGCGCGAGATCGCTGAAAGGGATGGCTTCGCCACGCGCGATATCGCGCTGATCGCGCAGTCCTTCGGCGCCGTTCTGGCCGCCGCCTGGGTGCATGACTATGCGCCGAAGCTGCGCGCCATGGTGCTGGCCTCACCGGCCTTCTCGGTAAAACTCTACGTGCCCTTCGCCAAGGAGGGCATAGCGCTCTGGCAGAAGATCAAGGGCCGCTTCTTCGTCAATTCCTACGTCAAGGCGAAATTCCTGACCCATGATCCCGTGCGAATCGCCTCTTTCGAGAGCGATCCACTGATCACGCGGCCGATCGCTTCCAACATCCTGGTCGAACTCTATCAGCATGCAGCCCGCATCGTTGCGGACGCCCGCGCCATCACCGCGCCGACGCAGCTTCTGCTTTCGGGCAGCGATTGGGTCGTGCGCCACGGCCCGCAGCACGAGTTCTTCGTCAATCTCGGCAGCCGCATCAAGGAACGTCATGTGCTGCCGGGCTTCTTCCACGACACGCTGGGCGAACGCGACCGGGCAAAGGCCCTCGACCTGATCCGGCCGTTCCTGGCCAGGCAGTTCGCGGCACCGGATGCGCCGGTCGACCTGAAGCAGGCGGACATTGCCGGCTACACACGCGACGAGGCCGACCGGCTTGCTTCACCGCTCGCGTTGATGTCGCCAAAGGGCCTCTATTGGGCATTCAGCCGCGCCTCCATCCGCATGGGCGCCTGGGTCTCCCAAGGCATGAAGACCGGCATTGCCACCGGCTTCGATTCCGGCTCGACGCTGGATTATGTCTACGAAAACGACGCGCGCGGACTTACGCCCCTTGGCCGCGTCGTCGACCGTGTCTTCCTGGAAGCTATCGGCTGGCGCGGCATCCGCCAGCGCAAGCTGCATCTCGAAGAACTGATCGGCTCTTGCCTGGCAACGCTCAAGACCACTGGCCGGCCAGTGCATATTCTCGACATCGCCGCCGGCCACGGCCGCTATGTTCTCGATGCCATCGTGAAGAGCCCCGACCAGCCGGCGAGCGTGCGTCTGCAGGATTATTCCGACCTCAACGTGCAGCTTGGCCGCAAGCTGATCACGGAGCGGCAATTGCCGGCTGACGTCACGTTCCAGCGCGCCGACGCTTTCGATGCCGACGTGCTCGCCAACGCCGATCCGGCGCCGGACCTCGCCATCGTTTCCGGCCTCTACGAGCTATTCTCGGACAATGCGATGATCGCCCGGTCGCTCGGTGGATTGGCCAGCGCCATGCAGCCGGGCAGCCTGTTGCTCTACACCAACCAGCCTTGGCACCCGCAGCTCGAGATGATCGCCCGCAGCCTGACCTCGCATCGCGGCGGCGAGGCCTGGGTGATGCGCCGGCGCACGCAAGGCGAAATGGACCAGTTCGTCGAAGCCGCCGGTTTCGAAAAGCTCGACCAGCGCATCGACCAATGGGGCATCTTCACCGTCTCGCTCGCGCGGCGCCGCTGAGCAGCATGGTGTCATCGCCTGCATCCGTGGCGCGTGCCGAACCCTATAGCCGGGTGGTCGTCAGGGCAGCCCTGTGGCTGGCCTTCCTGGCGCCGTTCTTCTATCTCAGCTACGGCTTCGCCAACTGGCTGGCGTCGCGGCGCGACGATGTCGGCAGTATCGTGTTCTCGTGGGAGCACGGCATCCCGTTCGTCGCCTGGACCATCGTGCCCTATTGGTCGATCAACCTGTTCTACGGCCTGTCGCTGCTGCTCAACAACGACAGGCAAGGGGTCGACCGTCTGGCCGGACGCTATCTCACCGCGCAAATCGTCGCCGTTATCTGCTTCATCCTGTTCCCGCTGACCGCTACATTCGTGCGGCCGGCGACGACCGGCCTGCCCGGCTTCCTGTTTGCCGTGCTCGGCGGTTTCGACAAGCCGTTCAACCAGGCCCCCTCGCTGCACATCGCCCTTTTGGCGATCATCTGGGATCATTGGCGCCACCGGCTCGGCGGGTTGCTCCTGCCGCTCTGGCACGGCTGGTGCTTTCTGATCGGCGCCTCGGTGCTGACGACCTGGCAGCATCACTTCATCGACATCCCGACCGGCGCGCTGCTCGGGTTCTTTGCGCTGTGGCTGTTTCCGCGCAGCGGCGCATTGCCGTTTGCAGGCTTCCGGCTGACCAACGATGCGAAAGCGCGGCGGCTGGCGCGGTTCTACGCTATGGGCGCCGTCCTCGCGCTGGCCGGTGCCGCGCTCGGTGCCTACGTTTGCGCCGTCGCGCTCTTCCTGCTTTGGCCGGCGCTGGCGCTGGCCATCGTCACCCTCGCCTATGCAGGGGCAGGCGAAAAAGTGTTCCAGAAATCCGCCGATGGCAGCATGACGCTTGCAAGCCGTGTCCTGCTCTTGCCTTATCGCCTCGGCGCCAGGGCAAACATATGGGCCTGGACGCGCAATCTTGCCCCCCAGGTGGCGATTGCCGAAGGTGTCTTTCTCGGGCGCTTTCCCACGGCAAGCGAGGCCAACAGCTTCGGCACGGTCATCGACCTCGCCGCCGAACTCGAAAAGCCGGCGACAACCGATTGCCGCTGGATCAGCTTTCCGATGATCGACCTGTTGCCGCCGCCACTGGCGATACGGCAACAGGCAGCCGGCGCGC
>NZ_RZPF01000647.1:0-3787 GCF_004022735.1 Mesorhizobium sp. M7A.F.Ca.AU.001.01.1.1 | reverse complement strand
GGAGCGCCTGATCGAGCCGCAGGCGGCGGAAGCGATCCTGCGCCGCGACCTGCCGCCCTCGCAGGTCAATTCGACCTCCGACGATTACACCGACATGAGCTGGCATACGCCGACGGCGCGCTTCTATGTCGCCCGCCCGGCGCTGCGTTCGGAGACCGGCTATCCCTATCCAGCCTGGGTGATGAATGCGCTGGGCGGTATTTCGGCCACGATCGACCCGATGGTGGCCTGCGCCTCCCGCACGATTGCGCTTGCCGCCCTTCGCCTGCTGGAAGACCAGACTGCCCGCGAGGCGGCGATGGACGAGTTCGTTACCCGCACCGGCGGCGGCATCGGCGGTTCGAACTGGATCGCACCGCTTTGCGACTACGAGCCGCCGATCGGGTTTCGCTGGCCAGAATATGTCACCACCCCGCGTGGACGCGACTGGTGGATACCGAGCAATCAGACACCCCCAAGTCACCTCACGAGGAGCATCCCATGACCGTTCATGACCGCATTGTCGCCGAGCCGTTTTCGCTGCAGCGCCGCAACCCCGCCGGCGGCACCAAGCCGCTGACCGCCTGGGGTTTTGCCAACGAGACCGACGTGCTGACCGACGTCCTGCTCGGCTCGCCCAATTTCCTGCGTCATCTGTCGACCAGCTCGCTGTCGCGCAAGCACCTGCGCGAGGCGCCCTGCAACGTGCAGATCGCACAAGCACAGCACAAGGACCTGGTCGCCGCCTACGAGCATTTCGGCGTCAACATCCACTGGCACGAGCCGACGCCCGAGCTGCCGATGCAGGTCTATTCCCGCGATTCCAGCGTCATGACGCCCTACGGCGCCTTCATCACCGCCATGGCCAACTGGTGGCGGCGCGGCGAGAACTATGCCGCGATCCGCACCTATGAAAAACTCGGCATCCCGATCTACGACATGGTCACGGCTGGTACGTTCGAGGGCGGCGACTTCAACGTCATCGAGGATGGCGTCGTGCTGATAGGCTGCGGCGGCGCGCGCACGCAGGAGGAAGGTGCGCGCCAGGTGCAGGCCTGGTTCGACAAGGAAGGCTGGGAAACCCGCATCGCCTTCATCGACGAATATTACGTCCATATCGACCTGATGGTGGTGCCGATCGCCGAAAAACTGACCGCCGTCTGCCTTGCCTGCACCGAGCCCGGCATTGTCGACTGGCTGAAGGGCAAAGGCCACGAGATCATCGACGTGCCGTTCCAGGACACGATGGCGCTCGGCTGCAACTTCATGTCGCTGGGCAAGGACCGGGTGATCGCGCCGACCTCCAGCCAGTCGCTGATCGGCCAGCTCAAGGCCCGCGGTTTCGAGGTCGCGGCCGTCGACATGAGCGAGATTTCGAAGACCGGCGGCGGCATCCACTGCATGGCGCAGGCGCTGAAGCGCGAACCGGCCTGAGCCGGCTCGCCCCTCAGCAACAAACCCGATACTGTGTCTTCGCTGCCCTTGTGAGTGCTGGAAAAATGGAGGAATAGTCTTGCGGAATGCATCGCCCTGAAATTGCCGGTTTGCGGTACTCAGGTCGTGCAATTGCTAGCCGGATTCCGAATGGCCAGTCCCGAACCGCGCAAGAGAAGAGGTCCGATCGCCGCCCGGCTGCTGGCGCTCGACGCGTGGATCGATTCCTCGCTCTACGAGATCGGCTTCAAGGCGCGCCAGTTCTGGGAATCGGCGACGATCTTCTCGCGGCGCTTCCGCGTCAACGGCTGGCGCCGTGGCATCATCGAAGTGTTGAGCGAAGGTTTTACGCTCGGCGCCGGCGGCATCGTGGTGATGCTGGCGCTGGCCATTCCGGCTTTCCAGGATACGGCCGGCGACTGGCGCGCCCAGGGCGACTTCGCCGTCACCTTCCTCGACCGCTATGGCAACGAGATCGGCCAGCGCGGCATCATCCAGCGCGATTCCGTGCCGGTCGACGAGATGCCCGATCACGTCATCAAGGCGGTGCTTGCTACCGAGGATCGCCGCTTCTTCGATCACTACGGCATCGATGTGCTCGGCCTTTCCCGCGCCATCTTCGAGAATGTGCGGGCCAATTCCGTCGTTCAGGGCGGCTCGAGCATAACCCAGCAGCTGGCCAAGAACCTGTTCCTCACCAATGAGCGCACGCTAGAGCGCAAGATCAAGGAAGCCTTCCTGTCGCTGTGGCTCGAGGCCAATCTGTCGAAGAAGGAAATCCTGCAGCTCTATCTCGATCGAGCCTACATGGGGGGCGGTACGTTCGGCATCGAGGCGGCCGCCGATTTCTATTTCGGCAAGAGCGTCAAGGATCTGAACCTCGCCGAGGCGGCGATGCTGGCCGGGCTGTTCAAGGCGCCGACCAAATATGCGCCGCACATCAACCTGCCGGCAGCGCGCGCACGCGCCAATGTGGTGCTGTCCAACCTTGTCGATTCCGGCTTCATGACCGAGGGGCAGGTTCTGCAGGCAAGGCTGCATCCGGCCGATGTCGTCGACCGCGGCGAGCAGAAAAGTCCGGACTATTACCTCGACTGGGCATTCGACGAGGTCAAGAAGATCGCCAAACCGGGCCAGCACTCGCTTGTTGCCCACACCACCTTCGACGCGAACATCCAGAAGGCAGCGGAAGAATCGGTGGAGTTCCACCTGCGCCAGTTCGGCAAGGAGTACAACGTCACCGAAGGTGCCGTCGTCGTCATCGAGACCAACGGCGCCGTGCGCGCCATCGTCGGCGGCCGCGACTATGGCGCCAGCCAGTTCAACCGCGCCACCAAGGCGCTGCGCCAGACCGGCTCGTCATTCAAACCCTATGTCTATGCAACGGCGATGGAACACGGCTTCACGCCCAACTCCATCATCTCCGGCGGCCCGATCAGCTGGGGGTCCTGGTCGCCGCACAATTACAGCGGCGGATCGGCGGGCAATGTAACTCTGATCATGGCTATGGCCAAATCGATCAACACCGTGCCGGTTCGGCTGGCCAAGGATCACCTTGGCATCGGGCCGATCAAGGCCATGGCCGAGGCGATGGGCGTGGAATCGCCGCTCGAAGCGCACAAGACGATGGTGCTGGGCACCTCGGGCATGACGGTGATCGACCAGGCGACGGGCTACAGCGTGTTCGCCGACAACGGTTTCGTCGGCTTCCGGCACGGCATCAGCCAACTCGTCACCCGCACCGGCGAGGTGGTTTATGATTTCGCCAAGGATGCGCCGCCGCCACACCGGGTGTTGTCGGAGCAGGCGCTGAAATCGATGAACACCATGCTGGCGGCAGTACCGGTGATGGGCACGGCGCGGCGGGCCCAACTTCCCAACATCGTCGTCGCCGGCAAGACGGGCACGACGCAATCCTACCGCGACGCCTGGTTTGTCGGCTTCACCGGCAACTACACGGCGGCGGTATGGATGGGCAATGACGATTTCACGCCGACCAAGAACATGACCGGCGGCTCGCTGCCTGCGATGGTATGGCAGCGCCTGATGGTCTATGCGCACCAGAACATCGACCTCAAGCCGATCCCGGGCATCGACAAGCCCTTCGTCGACGAGGAGATCGCTGCCAAAGCCGAGGAAGCACAGAAGAAGAGCGACGCGCAGGCGGTGGCCGATGCAGCCGCCGAACGGCCGCCGGTGCTGTCCAGCCGCACGACGCAGACGCTGCGGGACATGACCAGCCTGTTCCAGTCGGCGCCCGTCCTCAATACGCCTCAACCGCCGGAGACGCTGTCGGCGCTGTGATGGCGCGCCTCTTCCTTCTCCACCTGTGGGAGAAGGTGGATCGGCGCGCAGCGCCGAGACGGTTGAGGGG
>NZ_RZPF01000646.1:0-3794 GCF_004022735.1 Mesorhizobium sp. M7A.F.Ca.AU.001.01.1.1 | reverse complement strand
CCTTCCGCAACATCTACGAGATCGAACCCGCAAGCCTGATGATCGTGCAAGAGGGCAGCGTCTCGACCCGGCCCTACTGGAGTCTGGAGTATCCCGACCGGGACGCGCCGCCCCGGCACCGGGACGAGCGTGCCGCGGCCGAGGAACTGCGCGCCCTCCTGACGGAGGCGACCCGCATCCGCATGCGCGCCGATGTGCCAGTCGGCGCCTATCTCTCGGGCGGCCTCGATTCCTCCATCACATCGGCGCTGGCGGCGGGCATGGCGCCGGGTGGTTTCAGGACCTTCTCGGTCACCTTCGATAGCGCCGAACATGACGAGAGCCCCTTCCAGCTCGAGATGGCCCGCGCGCTCGGCACGCATCACAGCGCCGTCGCCTGCGGGGAAGGCGATATCGCCGCCGTCTTCCCCGACGTAATCCGTTTCACGGAGCGGCCGATCCTGCGCACTGCCCCTGCCCCGCTCTACAAGCTCTCGAGCCTCGTGCGAGAGGCCGGTTTGAAAGTGGTGCTGACGGGCGAAGGCGCCGACGAAGTCTTTGCCGGCTACGATATTTTCAAGGAGGCCAGGGTTCGGCGCTTTTGCGGGAGACAGTCCGGCTCCCGCATCCGGCCGCATCTGTTCCGCAAGCTCTACCCCTATCTTCCGGGCCTGAGGCAGCAATCGGCCGAGTACCTGTTCTCCTTCTTCGGGGCTAGCGGCGCGACGCTTGACGATCCGCTGTTCTCCCATCGGCCGAGGTTCGACGGCACGGCGGCGACGAAGCTGTTCTACTCGGGCGATCTGCGTGCCACATTGTCCGGATATGACGCCGCCGAGGAGCTCGCCGCGCGGCTGCCCGAGGCGTTCGCCCGCTGGCATCCCTTGCACCAGGCGCAATATCTGGAAGCCCGCTTCCTTCTCCCTGGCTACATCCTGTCCAGCCAGGGCGACCGCATGGCGATGGCCCACGGCATCGAGGGCCGCTTTCCCTTCCTCGACCATCATCTGGTCGAGTTTGCCGCCGGCCTTCCTCCCGAGATGAAGCTGAAGGGGCTCGTGGAGAAGCATATTCTGCGGGAGGCGACCAAAGACCTGCTGCCGGCCGCCATCGGCCGGCGGACCAAGCAGCCCTATCGCGCACCGGATAGCCAGTCCTTCGTTGGGCCGGGCACGAGGGACTATGTCCAGTCGGCCCTGGGCGACGCCGCAGTCAGCGCCGGCGGGCTCTTCAATCCGAAGGCAGTGGCAAAACTACATGAGAAATGCAGCCGCCAGCCGGCCTCCGGCTTTCGCGACAACGCGGCCTTTGTCGGCATCCTGTCGACGCAGCTGTGGCTGACGACTTTCACCGGCACAGGCATTTGCAACGCAAAGGCCGCCTGACACCACCAAGGAAAGCGAACGACATGACCGATACGATCCAAGACGCAGTGAAGGCCTTTGTCATCGAGAACTTCCTGTTCGGCGACACCACCCACGCCCTCGCCGATACGGACTCGCTGATCGAGAACGGCATCATCGATTCGACCGGCGTTCTGGAACTGGTGGCCTTTATCGAGGACCATTGCGGAATCACAGTTGCGGACGCCGATATCGTGCCGGCCAACCTCGATTCACTGGCGCGCATCACGGCCTTCATCACAGCGAAGACCGCATCGCTCGTCGCGGCGTGACGGCTGGCAGCGGAAGGCCCGAGCTCATGCGGGTCGAGCAATTCCTCATCACGAACGCGGACGCGCATGGCGCGAAGACGGCGCTTGTCACCGACCGGGAGCGGTTGCGCTATGACGAGCTCGACGATCTGTCGAACCGGCTTGCGACCGCTCTCGCCGAGAATGGCGTGCAGCGCGGCGACCGCGTTCTCGTCTTCATGGACAATTGCTGGGAAGCCGCCGTCTCGATCTTCGCGGTTCTCAAGGCGGGCGCGACCTTCAGCCCGATCAACGCCTCCACCAAGGCCGACAAGCTCGCTTATGTCATCGACGATTGCGAGGCTGCGGCGATCCTGACTCAGGCCAAGCTGATGCCTGTCGTGATCCAGGCGCGTGCGCTGTCGGACCGGCCGTTCTTCGTCGCGTCGACGCAAGCGCCATCCAGCCATACGCCGGATGGCGCTGCCTCCTTCGAGGATTGTCTCAAGGTCGCGCCCGTGCCCATTCGCCATGGCGGGATCGATATCGACCTCGCCATGCTGATCTACACCTCGGGCTCCACCGGCCGCCCCAAGGGCGTGATGATGACGCATCGCAATATCGATGCCGCGGCCGAATCCATCACGACCTATCTGCGCAACACCCGTGACGACATCATCCTCAATGTCCTGCCCCTGGCTTTCGACTACGGCCTCTATCAACTGCTGATGGCGACGAAGCTCGGCGCGACCCTCGTCCTCGAAAAATCATTCGCCTTTCCGCAGGCCATTTTCGAGCGCATCCGCGCCGAGAAGGTCACCGGTTTCCCGCTGGTGCCGACGATGGCGGCGCTGATCCTGCAGATGCGCGATTTGGCGCCGGGTTTCCTGCCGAGCCTTCGCTATATCTCGAACACCGCCGCCGCCCTGCCGCCGGTGCATATCGCCCGGCTGCGCGAGCTGTTCCCCGGCGTACGGCTCTTTTCCATGTACGGTCTGACGGAATGCAAGCGCTGCACCTACCTGCCCCCGGAGGAGCTGGACCGCCGGCCGGGCTCCGTCGGCATCGCTATTCCCAACACGGAAGCCATCGTGGTCGACGATGTGGGCAACCGCGTGCCACCGGGCGTGGCGGGCGAGTTGGTCATCCGCGGCCCGCATGTCATGCAGGGCTATTGGCGCAACGACGTGGCCACGGAGCAGATGCTGCGTCCCGGGCCGCATCCCTGGGAAAAGCGGCTCCACACCGGTGACCTGTTCCGGACGGACGAGGACGGCTTCCTTTATTTCGTTGGCCGCAAGGACGACATCATCAAGACGCGCGGCGAAAAGGTCGCCCCGAAGGAAGTCGAAACTGTGCTGCACGCCCATCCAGGCATCGTGGAAGCCGTGGTGACCGGCGTGCCGGATCCGGTGCTCGGCCACGCCATTGCCGCTCTCGTCGTTCTCTCGGACGAGACCCTGAGCGAGCGGGACATCATTCGCTACTGCGCCGTTCATCTCGAGGATTTCATGGTGCCGAAGCTCATCGAGTTCCGCCGCGAGTTGCCGAAGACCGATACCGGAAAGGTCAGCCGAAGGCTGGCGGCCGAAACGTTGGGGACTGCACAATGAATCTCTCCCTCGCCCCGAGCCGTCCCGCCTTCTCGGCCGACGCGCTGACGCTCGACAACGCAGCGGAAACCGATCGCATCGTCGCCGGGTTGCGCGAGCAGCTACGCGGCATGCGCAAGCGCGGGCTCGTGCTCGGCCTCTCTGGCGGCATCGATTCCAGCGTCTCGGTCGCGCTCGCCGCCCGCGCCGTCGGCGCGAAGAACGTCTTCTGCCTGTTCATGCCGGAAAGCGACTCCGATCCCGACAGCCTCCGCCTCGGCCGGCTGGCCGCCGAAACCTTTGGCGTCGAAGCGATCGTGGAGGATATCGGCCCGACGCTGCACGCGATGGGTTGTTATCAGCGGCGGGATACCTTCATCCGCGAGCTGGTGCCGGAATACGGGCCGGGCTGGGCCTCAAAGATCGTCATCGCCAATTCGCTCGCCGGGGAGGGCTACAACATCTCCTCGCTGGTGGTGCAGGACCCCGAAGGCCGGCAGACGAAGCTGCGCATGTCGGCGGCGGTCTATCTCGGCATCGTCGCCGCCACCAACATGAAGCAGCGCACGCGCAAACAGATCGAGTACTAT
>NZ_RZPF01000645.1:0-3798 GCF_004022735.1 Mesorhizobium sp. M7A.F.Ca.AU.001.01.1.1 | reverse complement strand
GTCATGCGAGGTCAGCGACAGGAAGCGGCTGACCTTGCGGATCTCATCGACGGTGACGACCGTCTTGAAACTCTTGGTCTTGTCGTTCAGCGGCCGGGTCAGATGCAGCACGGAAGGATGCGCCCCGGTGGCGATCTGGCGAAACAGCGACGACGCCGGATCGGGAGCGGCAAGGCTTTCCGGCGCCTGCGCGAAATCCGGGTGCTTCAGCAGATGATGCGCAAGGTGGAAGGCGAGCGTCGCCTTGCCGATGCCGACTGGCCCGGAAAAGATCAGCGCATGCGGCAGCTTGCCGGCGCGATAGGCGGCGGTGAGCACGCCTGCAGCCTGGCCGTGCCCGACCAGAAGGGGCGTTTCGGAGGGCTCCGGCACGCCGTCGAGCGTGTCGTGCTGCTCGGGTGCGATGCGCTCGAAGATCATGCCGGCGTCGCCTGCCTGTCGCGTGCCGGCGCTCTCGCCGCCAGCGCCGCGAACACTGCCGCGGTGACGACGTTCTCAACCGCGTCGGGCTCGGCGGCTGCGTCGACGACGATGCAGCGCTCCGGCTCGGCCTTGGCGATCGCCAGAAACGCCTCGCGGCGGGCCTGGTGGATCGCCAGCGTCTCCTTTTCGAAACGGTCGGCGACTGCCTCGGCGCCGCGCCGCAGCGTTGCGCGCCTCAGGCCTTCCGCTGGGTCGATGTCGAAGATCAGCGTCATGTCCGGCATCATGCCGTTGATGGCGACCTGTTCCAGCGCATCCATGAACGCCGGATCGATGCCGCCGGTGACGCCCTGATAGACGCGTGAGGAATCGAGGAAGCGGTCGCAAAGCACGATGGAGCCACGCTCGACCGCCGGCCGGATCACCTGCTCGACATGATCGGACCGCGCGGCGGCGAACAGCAGCGCTTCCATCTTCGGCCCGAACGGTTCGGCTGCGCCCGACAGCAGCACATGCCTGACCGCTTCGGCGCCCGGCGAGCCGCCGGGTTCGCGGGTAAGCAGCACGTCGTATTTCTTGGCGCGCATCTTCCTGGCCAGCCGCTCGATCTGCGTCGACTTGCCTGCCCCCTCGCCGCCTTCGAAGGTGATGAAAAAACCGCGTGCCAACCGAGAGGCCTTCTTGTCCATGGCTGAATGGGATTGTAGCGCTCTAGATAGTCCGCGTTGGGCCAAACGTCCATGCCGTCGATTTTTTGCCCTTATGCATGCCGTTCCCCAAAACCATGGCTGGTTTTGAGCGACATGCGTTAGCGCAGCCAGCCGATCACCAGTTCCTTGACGGCATCGAGCGCGCGCTGCGGCAGCGTGCCGACGCCGATCGATTCGGCAGCGAAAAGCGGCGTCTCCTGGCTCAGCGTATCGCCGATCCAGACGCGCAGCGCACCCACCGGCTGCCCCTCCTCCACCGGTGCTGCAACCGGGCCGTCATAGACGATCCTGGCCGTCAGCTTGTCGCGGTTGGTGATCGGCAGGAAGATGTCGATCGGTCCCTTTGCCTTCAGCGTCACCCCGGATTTGGCGCCGCCGAAAACCTGGGCTTCTCCAACCACCTCGTCCCTGGCGAAAATTTCGGTCTTCTCGAAGGAGCGGACACCCCAGTCGAGCAGCTTTCGCGCTTCCTCGGCGCGCTCCTTGTCCGAGGCCAGCCCGCTCATCGCCGCGATCACGCGGGTACCATTGTGGCTGAGCGAACCGACGATGCCGAAGCCGGCTGCCTCGCTCGCCCCGACCGCCAGGCCGTCGGCGCCGATGTCCATCGCCAGCAGCGGATTGCGGTTCCTCTGTGAGATCTTGTTCCAGGTGAAATCCTTTTGGGCATAATAGCGATAGAAATCCGGATAATCGCGCCACAGGTGCAGGGCGAGCTGCGCCAGCTCGCGCACGGTCGTCTGCTGGCCATCCGCCGGCAGGCCGGTCGAATTGACGAAAGTCGACGTCTTGAGGCCGATCTGGCGGGCGCGTTCGGTCATCTGCACGGCAAAATTGTCTTCGGATCCCGACATGCCTTCGGCGATGACGATGCAGCCGTCATTGGCCGCCTGCACGGTCACGCCCTGAATCAGGTCTTCGAGCCGGATCGACGACTTGAGCTTGGCGAACATCGTCGATGTTCCCGAAGGCGCGCCACCCTTGCGCCAGGCGTTCTCGCTGACCACGAACGTATCGTCGAGCTTCAGGCGGCCGGATTTGATGGCATTGAAAACCACTTCCATGGTCATCAGCTTGGCCATCGAGGCCGGCGGTATCGGCTTGTCGGCCTCCTTGGAAAACAGCACCGTCCCGGTCTCGGCATCGATCATGAAGGCCTGCGCGGCCTTGGTCTCGAACAGCTGTGCACCGGCCGGAGCCTGGAAAAACAGCAGCAAGCCAAAAACCAGAAGCCCGGCGAGAGGCGGGAGCAAGCGAAATTGCATGATGTTCGACCCGTTGGCCGGCACCGCCGGCAAGCCCGCGAAAAGTATCAGGCTTTTTGCGCGGCGGATCAACCGCGCAGCGGAAATCCCATCAGGCTTGCGCTCAGTTGCGCACAGCCAGCGCATCGGGCGCGCCATGCGACCAGGCAGCCTGCAGCAAATCATCGAGATTGCGGTGGCCATCGGGATAGAGATTGACCGAATACCAATCCTCGCCATCGAGTTCCGAACGCTGGATCTCGATCTTGCCGTATGCGGCAAGCTCAGCGGCAACACGCTTGGCCTCCGCTGCATCCTCGAACGAACCAGCCGCGACGTAGTCAGTGGACGGACCGGCCGCTGGCGGCTGCCGCTTCCATGATTGGAGCACATCGGCCGGCGACATGCCGTCGCCACCCATCGCGGCGAAGGCATTTGAGGCGCGTTCGACCCGCTCGTCGGCATAGGACAGCGAGGCCACGGCAAACGGCGATTGCGGCGGCAGATTGATCTGCGGACGCTCCGGCACGATCGGGCCGAAATCCGGAAGCGCCAGATCGCCATAGGCCGACGACTGCGTCGACATGATCGGCTGGACAGAACCGGTATCTGTCAACTGGCCCGGAAACGGCACGGCAGCAGTGCCGGCAGGCAGGCTTGGCGACGGCCCGTTCATGGCGACCATGACGCCGGTCGGCAGTCCATCCGACGGGTCTGGCGCCCTGTTGCCGGGATGATAGGAGGCCATCAGATACTGGTCGTCATCGCCGTCGAGCGGCGCGCGGCCGACATATTCGACCTTCACCTGAGCGGTGCCGGTGTTGGCATAGTCAAGCATCTGGGCAGCGCGCTCCGATACGTCGATGATGCGGCCTTCGTGATATGGGCCGCGATCGTTGACGCGAACGATGACCGAACTGCCGGTCTTGAGATTGGTGACGCGGGCATAGCTTGGCAGCGGCATGGTCGGGTGCGCCGCCGTCAGATGGGTCATGTCGTAGACTTCGCCATTGGCGGTAAGCCGGCCATGGAAGGCGTCGCCATACCAGGAGGCGAGGCCGACCTTGGCGTAGCGCTTGTCTTCCTTCGGGTAATACCACTTGCCACGGACCTGATAGGGTTTGCCAAGCTGATCCCTGCCGCCGCCACGTTGGATGCGCCCGTTCCGGGAGATCACACGCGGGCTTGCCTTCACGCCATATTCGGATTCGGCGAAATACTCCTTGGAGCGGGTCTTCTTGTTGACCATCGCTTTCGGCTCAGGCTGCGACGCGCAGGCGGCCAGCAAGGCAGCCGACATGGCGAACAACGCGACGGTAGCAGCGCGACGAAGACGCGGTGGCGTCACAGCCTGCATTTTCCTGATGTCCCCTTCAGTCTCAACTCAAGGCGTCGCGTTCAACCACCAGAGGAGCCAAAAC
>NZ_RZPF01000644.1:0-3799 GCF_004022735.1 Mesorhizobium sp. M7A.F.Ca.AU.001.01.1.1 | reverse complement strand
GTCAAATCCGGTTTCGTCAACGCGGCCGCCTGGCAGTTCCCGTCTGCGCAGGGCTTCATGCCGGTGGCGCTGCTCGGGCTCGCCGCTTCGGGTGAGCCGATCGGCTACGACATCCATACGTTCAGCCTCTACGACGCCTCGAGCGTCGAACCGATCCTGAAACTCTACGACACGAAGTGAAAACGGTGCCCGCGGCGTAAGCTGCGGGCGTCTCTTCAAAGCATGGTTCAAGCAGTCATGATGATCGCCGCAGAAGACGAAATGCCTGTCGGGAAACGCAGATCGAGCCTTATGCGCTCGCCGCAATTCTCCTCGCTCGTCATCCTCATTGTCCTGCTCGCGGTGTTCGCCGTTGCCGATGCCAATTTCCTGTCGCCGCTCAACATCTCCAACATGATGGCGTTCCTGCCCGAGCTCGGCATCATCGCGCTCGGCATGACGCTGCTGTTGACGGCGGGCGAGTTCGACCTGTCGGTCGGCGCCGTGTTCGGGCTGGCGCCGGTCATCGTCATGCTCCTGGTGCAGAACGGCGGCGTGGATATAGGTGTCGCCCTTCTGGCCGGGCTTCTGCTGTGCATCGCCATCGGCGCCATCAACGGGCTGATCGTCACCAAGATCGGCATTTCGTCCTTCCTGGTCACGCTGTCGATGCTGCTCGTGGTGCGTGGGGCAGCGCTCTACATCACGCAGGGCTTTCCGCTGAAATCCTGGGACCAGCCGGGTTTTTTCGTGACGCTGCTGGCCGGCAGCTTCAATGTCGGCTCGTTCCGGTTCTACACCTCGCTGTGGTGGTTCATCGGTCTCTCGCTGCTGGCAATCTACGTGCTGCGCTATGCCAAGCTCGGCAACTGGATCAGCGCCATCGGCTCGAACCGCAACGCGGCGGTGGCGCGTGGCGTGCCGGCGGACGCCGTCAAGGTGTGGCTGTTCATCCTGACTTCGGTTCTGGCGGGGCTGGCCGGCATGATCAGCGCCTTCCGCATTTCGGCCGCTTCACCGGTGGCCGGCACCGGCTACGAGCTCGAAGTGATCGCCATGGTGGTGGTCGGCGGCACGGCGCTGACCGGCGGACGCGGCACGATCCTCGGCACCATCGTCGGTGCGCTGATGCTGCGCGCGATCCGCAACGGCATTGTGCTGATCGGCGTGCCGGGCCTCGCCTACAACATCTTCGTCGGCCTGATCATCCTCGCCATGCTCATCCTGCACGCTTTGCTGCAGAAGAACGCCGCAAGGGGCTGACGATGGAAGTTCTCCGGCTGCAGAATCTGCAAAAATCCTTCGGCAGCGTCCGCGCACTGAAGAATGCGTCCTTTGCCCTCAAGGAAGGCGAGGTGGTGGCCCTGCTCGGCGACAACGGCGCCGGCAAATCGACGCTGATCAAGGCGATTTCCGGTGTGTTTCCGATCGACCGTGGCGACATCTATGTGCGCGGTGAAAAGGTTTCGATCCGTTCGACACGCGACGCGATGGACCTCGGCATCGAGACCATCCACCAGGATACGTCTCTTGCGCCGGATCTCAGCATCGCGCGCAATCTTTTCCTTGGGCGCGAGCCGGTCAAGCTGAAATGGCTGGGCGTGTTCGCGCCGCTCGATTTCGCCAAATTGCGAGACGCGGCGTCGGCGCTGTTGAAGCGCGTCGGCATCTCGAAAAAACTCGACGCCGATGCGCTGGTCTCGACGCTATCGGGTGGCGAGCGGCAGTCGATCGCGATTTCTCGCGCCATGCAGTTCGCCGCCAAGGTCATCATCCTCGACGAACCGACCAACAATCTCGGTGTCGAGGAAACCCATGGCGTGCTGCGCTTCGTCAAGGAGGTGCGTGACGCCGGTCATTCCGTGCTCTTGATCACCCACAACATCCATCACGTGTTCCAGGTCGCCGACCGCATCATCGTCATGCGCCGCGGCGAGATCGTCGCCGAGCAGACGGTTGCCGATACCGATCTTCTGACCGTGGAAAGCATCATCACCGGCGCCGATATGTCGGCCCTGCTGAAAGAGACGAGAGCGAAGTGAAGAAGTTGGCCGTCACATGGTAGAACTCTACGGCAAGACGCTTTCGCGCCGGCAGGTGTCGGAACGTTCGGGCATGCTGTCGCAATTTGCCGGCGTGCGGCTGATGACGCTTGGCGACGGCGTGGAACGCGGCATCCGCATGCTGGAGTTCCGCACCGGCACGGGGCTGCGTTTCACGGCGCTGGTCGACCGGGCGCTCGACATCGCCGATTGCGACTTCAAGGGCCAGGCGATCGGCTGGCATTCGCCGAGCGGCTTTCGCAACCCCGGTCTGCACGATTATGAGGGGGAAGGGGGGCTCGCCTGGGCGCGTTCGTTTTCAGGGCTGCTTGTCACCTGCGGCCTCGACCACATATTGGGCCGGGAAGAAGTGCCGGCCGATAGCTACAACTACCCGGGCAGGAAGACCGTGATCCATTCGCTGCATGGCCGCGTCGGCACCATTCCGGCGCGGCTGACCGGTTATGGCGAGACCTGGGACGGCGACCGCTGCGTGCTGTGGGCCGAAGGCACCGTGCAGCAATCGGCAGTGTTCGGCGAGGATCTGCATCTGATCCGGCGTATCGAGGCCGATGTCGGCGGCAACGAGATCCGGCTGTCGGATCGCGTCGTCAACCACGGTTTCAACCGCACGCCGCACATGTATTTTTACCACGTCAATGTCAGCCATCCCTTGCTCGACGAGGGTTCGCGCTATCTGGCGCCGATCCGCGACGTCGTCTGGGCTGGCCATGCCGGCGAGCGCTACCAGGCGCAGAAGGTGGGTTACCGCACGATGCCGGCGCCGCAATCGGGTTTCAGCGAGCAGGTCTGGCAGCACGAGATGGCGGCGGACGCCAATGGCGAGGTGCCGGTGGCAGTGGTCAACGATCAGCTCGGGCTCGGCTTCGAAGTGGTGACGCGCAAGGACCAGCTGCCTTGCGCATATCAATGGCAGAATTTTCAGGCGGGGCAGTATGCGCTGGGCATCGAACCCTCGACGCATCATGTGCTCGGCAATCTCGCGGCGCGCGAGCGGGGCGAGATGATCTGGCTGGAGCATAGTGAAAGCCGTTCTTACGACGCAGTGTTCCGGGTGCTCGACGGCGCCGGCGCGATCGCCGAGGCCGAAGCAAAGATCGCGTCGATCGCCAGGCAGCCGCAACAGGATTATCCTGTACCGTCGGGTAATTTTCCGGGATTGGCGGACAGGGCATGAGGCGAAACGAATGCTCCGGCTGGCGGGCCGGAAATCGGAGGTCGATGTGATGGAGAAAAAGCGCGACTACAGCCTGGTCGGGGAAAGCACGCGCATCGCGATCGAGACCGGGCTGGCCTCGGCCGAGTGGTATCACACCGATGTGCCGCGCAAGGCGATGAAAGAGCTGATGCAGCGCTCGGACGGCCCGGCGATCCGCGACACGATCATCTGGATCGTTGCCATATTGGGTTCCGCCGCCGGGATCGCCTGGTTCTGGGGCACGTGGTGGGTGGTGCCGTTCCTGCTCGTCTATGGCGTGCTCTACGGCTCGTCCAGCGACTCGCGCTGGCACGAGTGCGGCCACGGCACCGCCTTCCGCACACGCTGGATGAACGATGCCGTCTACCAGATCGCCAGCTTCATGCTGATGCGCAATCCGGTGACCTGGCGCTGGAGCCATGCCCGCCACCACACCGACACGATCATCGTCGGCCGCGACGCCGAGATCGCGGTGATGCGTCCGCCGGACCTGCTGCGCGCCGCACTCGCCTTCACCGGTGTTCTCGATTTCCGCTATTCGCTGCCGACGCTGGTGCGC
>NZ_RZPF01000643.1:0-3799 GCF_004022735.1 Mesorhizobium sp. M7A.F.Ca.AU.001.01.1.1 | reverse complement strand
CCCTGAGGGGGCAGCGGAAGCGGTGGCCGTTGCCGGCGCGGTGCCAGCGGCCGGCGCGGCACCGGTCGCTGGTGCAGCGGTTGGCGCGGGTGCCGGGAAATCGGGACCGGTAACGCCGCCACGGATGACCATCGGGCCTGGCTGGAAGCCGTGTCCGGTCGCGGGCTTGTCCGGGATCGCCGCTACCTTTTCATCGGTGACGTCGGGCGGCGCTTCCCCTACTGCCATCACCGACCGCGCATCGCTGGTGTTGACCGCATCGACGATTCCAGGCTGGTTGGGAGCGCCGATCCTGACGATCGATGGTGTGGAGGATGGCGTGCCTGGAAAAACCAGGGATGACGCCTGGGCTTCGCCGGCCGCAACAGCAAGAATGATACCCAGCAGGATACGCGCAGACACTGATGTCGCTCCCCTTTGCCCAGAAGCTGTTCGATAGCAGGCCGGAATTGATGCCGGCTTTCGTGGAACCATAGCATTTTAGGGATTGATAAATCGCCAATGCTCCTGCTCGCCAACAAACGGTTACCCAACAGCCGACTTGCCCAATGGCCGCCATCGTACTACGCACCCCGCATCTGTGAGGTGACGAGAGTGGCTGAAATACTTGGCTCGGGCGAGGCGCTGGAGCGGGCGCTGGCGCTGCTCAGGGAGGGCGATGTCGTCGCCATCCCGACGGAAACCGTCTACGGGCTGGCTGGCGACGCGACCAACGGCATCGGCGTCGCGCGCATCTTCGAAGCCAAGGGGCGGCCGCGCTTCAACCCGCTGATCTCCCATGTCGCCGACATGGCGATGGCCGAGCGCCTCGCGCTGTTCGATCCGCTGTCGAAGAAACTCGCGCGCGCGTTCTGGCCCGGTCCGCTGACGCTGGTGCTGCCGCAACGGCCCGGCAACGGCATCCATCCGCTCGTCACCGCCGGGCTCGATACAATCGCCTTGCGCATGCCGAGGGGCTTTGGCGGCGATCTGATCGCCAGGCTCGGCCGCCCGCTTGCCGCGCCCAGCGCCAATTCATCCGGCAGGATCAGCGCAACGACCGCGCAAGCGGTGGCAGCCGATCTCGGTGCGCGGATAAAGCTGGTGGTCGATGGCGGCGCAACCCCGGTCGGGCTGGAATCGACGATTCTCAAGGCCGAGGGGGAAAGAATGCGGCTGCTGAGGCCCGGCGGCATCGCTGCCGAGGAGATCGAGGCCGCCATCGGCATGGAATTGTTGCGCGGCGGCACCGCCAGTATCGAGGCGCCGGGCATGCTTGCCTCGCACTATGCGCCAGGTGCCGCGATGCGGCTCAATGCCGGCACGGTCGGCGAGGGCGAGGCTTTGCTCGGCTTCGGCGGCCAGAGGGCACAAGGCTGGCACCGCGCCGAAGCCTTCCTCAATTTGTCCGAAACCGGTGACCTGCGCGAAGCGGCGAGCAATCTGTTCGCCTGTATGCAGGCACTCGACCGCAGCGGCGCGCGCACCATCGCCGTCGAGCCTATTCCCTGCGACGGGCTCGGCGAAGCGATCAACGATCGGCTGTCGCGTGCAGCCGCCCCTCGTGACATCACGCAACCCGCAACATAGTTTCCCCCATGATCGAAATCACAGAGACACTCGATCCCGCCCTCATCGATCGCTTCGCTGCGATCGTCGGCGACAGATATGCGCTGCGTGATCAGCAGGACATCGCGCCCTACCTCATTGAGCGACGTGGGCTCTGGCACGGCGCGACGTCGCTGGTGCTGCGGCCGGGCAGCCTCGACGAGGTCAGCCGGATCATGCGGCTGGCGACCGAGACGGGAACGCCGATCGTGCCGCAAAGCGGCAACACCGGGCTGGTCGGCGCGCAGGTGCCGGACAGGTCCGGGCGCGAAATCGTCCTGTCGCTGTCGCGGCTGAACCGCATCCGCGAGATCGACGTCCTGTCCAACACGGTGACGGTCGAGGCCGGTGTCATCCTGCAGACGCTGCAGGAGGCAGCCGACGCCGCCGACCGGCTGTTCCCGCTGTCGCTGGCCGCGCAAGGCTCCTGCCAGATCGGGGGCAATCTTTCCTCCAATGCCGGCGGCACCGGCGTGCTTGCCTACGGCAATGCGCGTGAACTTTGCCTCGGTGTCGAGGTGGTGCTGCCGACCGGCGAGGTGTTCGACGACCTGCGCAAGCTGAAGAAGGACAACACCGGCTACGATCTAAAAAACCTGTTCGTCGGCGCCGAAGGCACGCTCGGCGTCATCACCGCCGCCGTGCTGAAGCTGTTCCCGAAGCCGAAGGGGCGCGAAGTCGCCTTCGTCGGCCTGTCGTCGCCCGAGGCGGCACTTTCGCTGTTCGGCCTGGCCATGGACCGTGCCGGGGCAGCACTCACCGCTTTCGAACTGATCGGCAGGCGGCCATATGATTTCACCCTGGCGCATGCCCAGGGTGTGGTGCGGCCGCTGATCGAGGACTGGCCGTGGTACGTGCTGATGCAGATTTCATCAGGCCGTTCGTCGGAAGATTCGCGAGCGTTGATCGAGGATGTGCTCTCGGCTGGCCTCGAACAGGAATTCGTCGGCGACGCCGTCATTGCCGCGAGTCTCGCGCAGGGCGATGCCTTCTGGAATTTCCGCGAGCTGCTGCCCGAGGCGCAGAAACCGGAGGGGGCCTCGATCAAGCACGACATTTCGGTGCCTATCGCCTCGATCCCGCGTTTCATCGAAGAAGCCGCCGGCGCGGTGGCGTCGGTGAGCGCCGGCGCGCGCGTGGTCTGCTTCGGCCATATGGGCGACGGCAATCTCCACTACAACATTTCCCGGCCCGTCGACGGCGACGATGAGGCGTTCCTCGCTCTCTATCACCCCATGAACAAGGCGGTGCACGATGTGGTGCGCAGCCTGCACGGTTCGATCTCGGCCGAGCATGGCATCGGCCAGTTGAAGCGCGACGAACTGATCGCCACCGCGCCGCCGATGGCGATCGATCTGATGCGAAGGGTGAAGGCCGCTTTCGACCCGGCCGGCATCATGAATCCGGGTAAGGTTATCTGATCCTTTCGACATCTTGTGGCTGGTGGGATTCCGATAACCATCCCTGAGATCAGCAAAATTTAACCGACTTTCTTAAGCGGGGCGGTAAGGAGCCCGCGCTACTGTCTCCATACAAACGAGGCTGGAAAAACCGGCCCGGAGAGAACCGGACACCGGCTCTCAGGAGACAGACAGGAAGGCCACTCTATGAACACCGGACTGAAGCCAGTCTGGGCGGGACGCAACATGCGTCTCGACCCATTCCGCCTGCCGCAAGTGGTGAGCTACGCGACTCGCGACGACTACGGCGATGTAACCTTCACCATCGACCAGCGCGGCGCCGTGATCCGCCGCTTGCTCGAGATGAGCGGCCTGCCCGCGATCATCGTTCTGCCTTCCAATGCGTTCCGCGGCGTTGCCGCCCGCGCCATGGAGGATCCGGACGGCAATGTCACGGTGACCCTGGAACTCCTGCACAACGACCCGATGCTGTCGGTGCCGCTGCTGGTGGCCGACGATCTCGACGATGTCGCAGCCGACTGGCGCGCCTGGGCCGACGCTTACCGCCTGCCGATGCTGCTCATCGAATCGGACGGCGTTGCCCGCACCCTGGAAGAATCGCTCGGCGCCGCCATCAAGACGCTGCCGCCGCAGGATCGGCGCAAGGGGCGGATTTCGAACACGCGCCGCCCGCGTTTCCTCGCTCGCCGCAGAGCTGGCGACCTCGGTCTCAGGCTGGTCGTCGACGGCCAGGAGATTATTTCGCGGGAGTAGGAAGGTTCTTCCTTCTCCCCCTGTGGGAGAAGGTGGCC
>NZ_RZPF01000642.1:0-3806 GCF_004022735.1 Mesorhizobium sp. M7A.F.Ca.AU.001.01.1.1 | reverse complement strand
TTCGACGACAAGGGCCGCCGCATCGCCGATGCGACGCTGACCTTTTCGCCTGGCGAAACCACCGCCACCGGCACCATGGCGGTGCCGTTCGAATTGCGCAACGACTTCGCTTCGATCGCGCTCGACGGCGAGCGGCAGGCCGGTGCGGTGCGCGTCCTCGACGAAAGCTCCAAGCGCCGCCGCGTCGGGCTGCTGTCGCAGGCCGAGGCCGACCAGGCGCAGCCGCTTTTGTCGCCACTCTACTACATCAGGCGGGCGCTGCAGCCCTTCGCCGATCTGGTCGAACCCTCCAGCGCCGACCTCGCCGACGCCATCCCGCAGATCCTCGACCAGAAGCCCGCGATGATTGTCATGGCCGATATCGGCACCATTCCCGGACAGGTCCGGCAGAGACTTGTCGATTGGGTCGACAATGGCGGCACGCTGGTGCGTTTCGCCGGTTCGCGGCTGGCCACGGCGGGCGATGACGACGATTTGCTGCCGGTCCGCCTGCGCACCGGCGAGCGTTCGCTCGGCGGCGCGCTGTCATGGACGTCGCCGCAGCCTGTCACCGAATTCCCCAAGGCCGGCCCGTTCGCCGATCTGGCGCCGCCGGCCGAGGTCACTGTCAGCAGACAGGTGCTGGCCGAGCCGACACCCGATATCGTCGAGCGCACCTGGGCGGCCCTTGCCGACGGCACGCCGCTGGTCACCGGATTGAAGAAAGGCAAGGGCACGCTGGTGCTGTTCCACGTCACCCCTGAAGCAACCTGGTCGAACCTGCCGATCTCCGGCAGCTTCGTCGAGATGCTGCGCCGCATCGTGCAGCTGTCGCGCAACCAGGGCGCGGCCATCGCCAATGCCGAAGCCGCCGCGGCGTCGCTGGCGCCCTATCGCATGATTGCAGCCGACGGCTCGCTGGTGCCGCCGACACCGGATGCACGGCCGCTTGTACCGGGCGCCGGCGCGCTGCCGGTGACTTTTGAAAACCCGCCCGGCCTCTATGGTTCCGAGACGGGTGTGTTTGCCCATAATCTGCTTGAAGCCGACAGCACGCTGGCCCCGCTGGCGCGCCCGCAAATCACTGTTCCCGTCACCTCGATCCAGTATGCCTTTGACGAATCGCGCAATTTGAAGGGCGCGCTGGTCGCGGCCGCCCTGGTGCTGATGCTGCTCGATACGCTGGCGGTATTCTGGATGGGCGGCCTGTTCTCACGCCGACCGCGCCGCGCCGGTGCCATGGCAACCACCGCCGCGGTCCTGATTGCGCTGGGTAGCTTGTTCGGTCATGCCGACCTTGCCCGCGCCGACGACGCCAAGCCGGGTGACGAAATTGCCATCGAGGCGATTTCGAAGACCCGCATCGCCTATGTGCTGACCGGTGTGCCGGGCGACGATTCGATCAGCCGTGCCGGGCTCGAGGGCCTGACCCGCTTCCTGGTCGAAAAGACGGCCCTTGAACCGGGCGCACCAGCCGGTGTCGACATTTCGAAGGACGAGCTGTCGTTCTATCCTTTGATCTACTGGCCGATCGATCCGGCCGCCCCGATGCCGAGCCAGGCCGCCATCGCCCGCATCGACGCCTATATGCAGCAGGGCGGCACGGTGCTGTTCGACACCCGCGACCAGTTCGCCAACGGCATCGGCGCCGATTCGACCAGCCCGGCGACGGAGCGGCTGCGCGACATCCTCGGCAACCTCAACGTGCCGCCGCTGGAGCCGGTGCCGTCCGACCACGTGCTGACCAAATCCTTCTTCATCCTGCCCGAATTCCCCGGCCGCTTCGCCGGCAGCCCACTGTGGGTCGAGGCGTCGCTCGACGCCAGCAATGCCGAGAACCGGCCGGTGCGCACCGGCGACGGCGTCTCGCCTATCATGATCACCGCCAATGATTTTGCCGGCGCCTGGGCGGTCGACGAGAATGGCGATCCGCTGCTGCCGACCGTACCGGCGGACCCGATGCAGCGCGTCTACGCGCTGCGCGCCGGCGTCAACATCATGATGTACATGCTGACCGGCAACTACAAATCCGACCAGGTGCACGTGCCCATACTGCTCGAACGGCTGGGGCAGTAAGATGAGTTTGTTTGGTTCCCTCCGGTCGCGGATAAACCCTCCCCAAAAAGAGGAGGGTAAGGGATGAACTGGTCGATTTCCTTCGAACCGCTGATCTCCTGGCCCCTGTTGGCCTTGGCGCTGGTGCCGCTGGCGCTGCTGGCGCTTGTCGGCCTGTGGTTTCGCCAGCGCGGCTCGGTCTTCCGCTTCATCGCCCTTTTGGCGCTCGCCGCCGCTTTGTTCAACCCGGTGTTCCTCAACGAGGAGCGCGAGCCGCTGAAAAGCGTTGTCGCCCTCGTCGTCGACCGCAGCCAGAGCCAGGATATCGGCGATCGCACCAAGCAGACCGACGAGGCGCTGGCCGGGCTGCAGCAGCGGCTTGGCCGCTTCAAGCAGTTCGACGTGCGCGTCGTCGAGGCCGGCAAATCCGAGGCCGCCGAAGAGCGCACCGAGACACGGCTGTTCGGCGCGCTTGAAGGCGCCTTCCGCGACGTGCCGCCGTCACGCATCGGCGGCGCGATCATGATCACCGATGGCGAGGTCCATGACGCGCCGCCGGGCGCGCCAGATTTCAACGCCCCGCTGCATGCGCTGATCACCGGCAACGACCACGAAAAGGACCGCCGCATCCGCTTCGAGAACGCGCCGCGCTTCGGCCTTGTTGGCAAGCCGCTCGACATGACCTACCGCGTCATCTCGACCGAAAACGAGACTGGCCCGGTCGATGTGCGCGTCTCGGTCAATGGCGAGCAGGTCGCCGTCGAGCACGCCACCGTTGGCCAGGCCATGCCGCTGCAGGTCACCATTCCGGGCGCCGGCCGCAACATCGTCGAACTCGCCATCGATCGCGAGCCAGGCGAACTGACCGACACCAACAACCGCGCCATCGCACTGATCGACGGCATTCGCGAGAACCTGCGTGTGCTGCTCGTCTCCGGCGAGCCGCATGCCGGCGAGCGCACCTGGCGCAACCTGCTGAAATCCGACGCCTCGGTCGATCTTGTCCATTTCACCATCCTGCGGCCGCCGGAAAAGCAGGACGGCACGCCGATCAACGAATTGTCGCTTATCGCCTTCCCGACCCGCGAACTGTTCGTCGAGAAGATCAAGGATTTCGACCTCATCATCTTCGACCGCTACCAGCACCGCGACGTGCTGCCGATCCTCTATTACGACTACATCTCCGAATATGTCGAAAAGGGCGGCGCGCTGCTGATCGCGGCCGGCCCCGAATATGCCGGCGAAAGCTCGATCGCGCGCACGCCGCTGATGGCCGCCCTGCCGGCGATGCCGACCGGCGAAGTTGTCGACAAGGCCTTCTATCCGCGCCTCACCGAACTCGGCCAGCGCCACCCGGTGACGCGTGGGCTCGATGGCTCGGCCACCGAGCCGCCGCACTGGAGCCGCTGGTTCCGCACCATAGGCGTGCAGAACCCGGAAGGCGAAGTGGTCATGAAGGGCGCCGACAACCGGCCGCTGCTGCTGCTCGACCGCAAGGGAGAAGGCCGCGTCGGCATGCTGCTGTCCGATCAGGGCTGGCTGTGGGCGCGCGGCTTCGAGGGCGGCGGCCCGCATGTCCAGCTTTATCGGCGCATCGCGCACTGGCTGATGAAGGAGCCGGAGCTCGAGGAGGAGCGGCTGACCGCCGATGGTCGTGGCATGGTGCTGGAAATCCGCCGCCAGACGATGGCCGACGATCCCGGCGCCGCGCAGATCATCACTCCGTCCGGCAAAACCTTGACGGTCAAGCTCGACAAAGCCGAGCCCGGGGT
>NZ_RZPF01000641.1:0-3819 GCF_004022735.1 Mesorhizobium sp. M7A.F.Ca.AU.001.01.1.1 | reverse complement strand
GGGTTCGTCTCACCGCCGACGGCGAGGTTCGGATCCAGTGCGGCTCGCATGAAATCGGCACCGGCGTTCGCACCATTGCCGGCCAGATGGCGGCCGAAAGACTGGGCATCGGCATGGACAAGATCAGCGTCGAGATGGGCGACAGTGCCTTGCCGCCGGCTCCCGTGTCGGGCGGATCGATCTCGACCGCCAGTGTCTGCTCGGCGGTCATGAAAGCCTGCGACGCGATACGCGAAAAGCTGTTCGCCGCCGCTGCGGGCAGGGGGGCTCCGCTGGCCGGTTCGGGCAATGCGAAGCTGGACTTGAAGGACGAAGAGGTCGTCACCGAGACCGGCAAATCCGCAAAGCTGGCTGATGTCTTCAAGGCTATGCAAGTCGGCGCCATCGAGGAATATGCCGAGTTTGCGCCGAAGGGTTCTTCGCCTGAAGCCCTCAGCAAACTCTATGCCGGACAGTCGGAATTTCATGGTGGAGAGAACGACGAAGATTCGGTCAAATATGCCTTTGGCGCCGAGTTCGTCGAAGTGCGCATCAACAGCTATACACGCGAAATCCGGGCCCCGCGCATCGTCGGGGCCTTCGCCGCCGGGCGCATCATGAACACGCGCACCGCGCGCAGCCAGCTGATGGGTGGCATGATCTGGGGTATCGGCCAGGCGTTGCACGAGGCGACGGAAATCGATCAGCGACACGCGCGCTACGTCAACCGCGACCTGCAGGACTATCTCGTACCGGTCAACGCCGACATCAAACAGGTCGACGTTATCCTGGTCCCCGAAATCGACCATCAGGTCAACCCTGCCGGCGTCAAGGGTTTGGGCGAACTCGGCAATGTCGGAACGGCTGCTGCCGTGGCGAGTGCCGTCTATCATGCCACCGGCAAGCGCATTCGCGATCTGCCGATCAGAATAGACGATTTGATAGGCTGACGATCAAGAGTTCTGGACGAAGCATGGAACTCGTAACCCATAAGAAATTCAAAAACGGAAAGTTGATGCCGTGGGGAAAAGGCACGGTCGTCTCCGGAGCAAAGGGATTTGTCTACCTTTGCGGAAATACGGCAACCGCCGAAAATTATGATCCGACCGGAAAGAGAGGAGGGGGATTCACTGGCGATGCGGCGGCACAGTGGCGTGCAATTCTGGCGAACATCAAATCAGATCTGGAAGAACTCGGCAGCGCGCTCGACTATCTCATCCGGCTGACCTTCTTCATCAAGGGGCCATTTCCCGATGGCGGCGTTCTGAGTTCACCCAATTTTCGTCTCGACGTACTGGACGAGTTCTTTGCCGAGCATTGCCCGAAGCACTGCAGCTATAACAACCCGCCGCCTTCGGAGGTGATCGGAGTTGCAGCGCTTGCGCAAGCCGACATCGTCGTTGAAATTGTCGCGGTGGCGGCGTTGCCTGACTGAAGAATTTCGCATGCAGCGCTGGCTTGATTGCCTTGGCTCTCGCGTGTCACTCCGGGGCTGTGGCGGGAGCCGTGTAACGGCGGCGCACGGCATCAAGCACCCGCTTGCGGCTCTCCTCCGCCGACAGGGTCTTGTCCTCTTCCGCCTCGGCGGTTTCGCGCGCCAGGTCCTTGTCCCTGATCTGATGTCGAAACCATTTGGAATAGTCGCCGGTGCGCAAATGAAACTCCCAGGTCTTGTCATCTATGCCCTCGGCGATCTGAGCGAAGATCATCAGATTGTGAGCCCTGAGATTCATCGCATTCTCAGGGCCATGGAAATAGAAGCTGCCGGCTTCGTCGAGCTGGCCTTCGGCATATTTCCGGCTGTGCCGCTTGAGTGACTGACGTGGTTCGACCACTTTGACCGTCTTGACTTTTTTGCCTGCCTGCGGCCGCCAGAACAGCACGCGCGCACCTTTCGGGCTGGGGATGACCTTCGGCGGCTCAATGCCGGTTTCACGGCAGAAGACCTTCACGACGTCCTTTGCCTTGGGGCCAAGCGCAATGATGGCTGTCACCAGGCGCAAGGCGTCTGTCGAGATCGCCTCGGGGTGAACGGTGATCAGGATTGTGCCAGGCAATTCCAATGACAGAACCGCCCGCGTATCGTCGCGCCGCTTGGGCAGAAGATGATGCGCTTCATCGATCACGAGCCAGTGCGGTCTCGCGGTGCGCCGGCGGAAACTGCTGAGGCCAGGCAGCAGGTCGGCAAAGAAATCCGGCCTCTCGTCGACCCGCAGGGCCAGTCCATTGACGACTATGTTGCTGTCGGCCTTGGCGATCAGATCGAGCACTTGCGCCTTTGTCGGCGCGCTTGAGCCGTCTCCCAGGCGAACGGCGCCTTCGAGGCCATCATAGTCGCCTTCGGGATCGAAGACACAAAACTGAAAGCCGCTTTCGACGAAGCGTTCGGTCAGCGCGGTGGCCAAGGTGGATTTACCGATACCGGAACTCCCGGCAATGAGGATCGTGTCGCTCGGCGACAGGTAGGTATCATCGCCGCCAGATGATCCAAGAACGATGCCGTCATGGCGCTTCGGCACTATCGCGTGATCACGCTTTATCAGCTTTGCGATCAGTTGCTCCACGCCTTTGCCTCGGGCGCCAGGCATGATCAGGTTGGCTGTATCCTTGACCGCCGGAATTGCATTGTCGACGGCGACGCTGCAGCCACAGGCTTGCAGGAACGCATGATCGTTCTCGGCGTCGCCGACGCCGACGACGTTGTGCGGCGAAAGTCGAAGGTCCTGAAGGGCCGCGGCGAGCCCGGTGGCTTTGTTGATGCCGCTCGGCAGGATCATCACCGCGCCCTTGTTGAAGATGATTTCCAGTTCGAGACCCATCTTCTTGATGACCTCAAGCACGGTCGCTTGATGCGGTTCCCAGGTCGCGACGATCGATCGTCCGACCGAAAGCGGCTTGACGCCCTGCCTCTTCAACCTGGCGACGAATTTGGGCTCGGGCGGCGGGGCGATCACCCGCTCTTCCTCGCTGGCCGGCGTGTAGATCATCGCGCCATTCTCAGCGACGACCTTGTCGAAGAGGCTAAGCTCGGGAAAGACGCCCTTGAGATCGGGCAGTTCACGCCCGGTGACGAGAACCAGCTTGCGGCCGCTTTTCTTGAACCGCTCAAGCGCAGTGAGCGTTTTCTTGGCGACGACCCCATCATGAGCCAGCGTGCCGTCATAGTCAGTCGCCAATGCAATGAAATACATTCCGCCAACCCTTCTCGGTTCCGATTGCTCTGCGGCTAGAACGTGTGATCGAGACAAAGGCTCCCCGCCGACCGGATCGAGGTCTTGGAGAAGGGGGAACGGTCCGCCCTCGGAAATCAGGAACTCCTTCGGTGCCGGCACGTTGACCAGAGAAGCCGGGAACCGTCCCGGTCTTTGTTGGCGGCGCAAACCCCGTCGCCGAAATCCACACCAAGCGCAATGAAAGGTAAGGCCATGGGCTTCTTTTCGAAGGACATAAAGACACTCGACGATCTCTTCGTGCACACGCTGCGCGACATCTATTACGCCGAAAAGCAGATCGAGAAAGCGCTGCCGAAGATGATCGACAAGGCAACCGACCCGCAATTGAAAGCCGGATTTGAAAAGCACCTCGATCAGACGAGAGGCCATGTCGAGCGCGTCGAACAGGTGTTTGAGTTGCATGGCGTCAAGGCCAAGGAGGTCAACTGTCCGGCAATCGACGGCATTCTCGAGGAGGCCGACGATGTGAGCGGTGACGTCGATGACAAGGAGGTTCTCGACGCGGCGCTGATTGCTTCGGCGCAGGCCGTCGAACACTACGAGATGACGCGCTACGGCACGCTCATCGCCTGGGCCAAGCAGCTTGGCCGCACCGACTGCGCCAATG
>NZ_RZPF01000063.1:0-14307 GCF_004022735.1 Mesorhizobium sp. M7A.F.Ca.AU.001.01.1.1 | reverse complement strand
GCCCTGGAGGACCGCCTTCCCCCACTCCGTCGCAGCTTCGCAGCACCACCTCTCCCCCCCTCCGGAGGGAGAGGAAAGGAGCCAAGGTCGGCGAGCTCGCGCTTTTCCTCTCCCCCGTCGATCGGGGGAGAGGTGGCCCGAAGGGCCGGAGTGGGGTCGACCTTTCATCAAGCTCACCCGCTTGACCGGTTCGCCCACACCAACCCGATCAGCCCGACCAGCATGGTGACGACGCCGATATAGAGCCATTGCGACTGGCCGGTCATGAAGCTGCCGCCGACAACGCCGATGCCTTGCAGCGACCACAGCGCGCCGACGGCAAGCACAATCAACGCCAGCAGATTTTTGGTCAGCCTCATTGCCGGATCTCCCTTTTGAAGTCGATTGGTTACAGCATCGGGACCGCGATAAAAGAGCCAAAGGAAGTGGCCCGGCCGCGCCGAGCTCTACTTGGATATTAATGTTCGATCTTGTCAAACGGATGCCCGATAGCAACACAAAGATCATCGTTGATTGATCATCGCGTGCCGGAAAATCCCTGACAGACTGTTACCCAGCGACTCCAAACGTGTGCCATTGCCACGGAACCGCCAGATCACTGCCGCATTTCCCGCCTTATTTGGCACCTAACGGCTGGGGTCTGTCAAAAACGGAGCCATCCCCCAAATATGAAGAACCCAAAACAGACCGCGATTGTCGCGGTAACGATCGCTGCTGGCCTGATGGTCGGCGCTTCTTCGGCGACCGCCGCCGCCCAGTGCGGCCGCGCCTCGTGGTACGCCCTGCACTCCAGAACCGCCTCGGGCGAGCGCATGAACCCGTCGGCGATGACCGCCGCGCATCGCACCTTGCCTTTCGGCACCAAGCTCAGGGTGACCAACAAGAACAACGGCCGCAGCGTCGTCGTGCGCATCAACGATCGCGGTCCGTTCATCAAGGGACGCGTGCTCGACCTGTCGAAGGGCGCGGCCGGCCAGCTCGGCTTCATCGGCTCCGGCCACACTTCCGTGTGCATGGCGCGCGTCTAGAGCTTCCTGTGTCCGGCAAGGGCCGGACACATTACCTACACATTTCGCAGCCGCACACTGAGCCGGCTGGCACCGTTCGGCCCCGATTTCCATGGCCTTGAACCAAAGAAGCATTGGTCACGCAGCGTGACGTATTGCATCGCAGCAATTAGTTGTTAACTTCCCCGCGAGACATTTAGGCTCGGCGCTGCTCGTCGTGCCTTCGGTCGCAGGCAGCAGCGGGGTTTCTCGATGTTCTACCAGCTCTATGAGATGAACCACGCCGCCCTGCAGCCGGCGCGCCTCTATGCCGACGCGGTGCGGATGTTCTACTCCAATCCGCTCAATCCGTTTTCCCACACGCAATGGGGCCGTTCGATCGCGGCGACGGCCGAACTGTTCGAGCGCACCACGCGCCGCTACGGCAAGCCGGCCTTCGGCCTGAGCAAGACCGTGGTCGACTGGAAGAGCGTCGAGGTCGCCGAGAAGACCGTCTGGTCGAAGCCGTTCTGCAATCTCGTGCGCTTCGAGCGCGCTGTCCCCGCCGGGCGCAAGCCCGATCCGAAGCTTCTGATCGTGGCGCCGATGTCGGGCCATTATGCGACGCTGCTGCGCGGCACGGTGGAAGCGATGCTGCCCTATGCCGACGTGCACATCACCGACTGGGTCGATGCCCGCATGGTGCCGCTTGCCGACGGCCAATTCGATCTCGACGACTACATCGACTATGTCATCGACATGCTGCACACGCTCGGGCCGGACACGCATGTGATGGCGGTGTGCCAGCCTTCCGTGCCGGTGCTGGCCGCCGTGGCGCTGATGGAATCCAAGGGCGACCCGTTCGTGCCCTCGACGATGACGTTGATGGGCGGGCCTATCGACACGCGCAGCAACCCGACCGCGGTCAATCTGCTGGCGCAGGAAAAAGGCATCGACTGGTTCCGCGACAATGTCGTGATGCATGCGCCGTGGCCGGTGCCAGGCTTCGGCCGCGAGGTCTATCCAGGCTTCCTGCAGCTGTCCGGCTTCATGAGCATGAACCTCGATCGCCACATCATCGCCCACAAGGACTTCTTCATGCATCTGGTGAAGCATGATGGCGACAATGCCGAGAAGCACCGCGATTTCTACGACGAGTATCTGGCGGTCATGGACCTGACGGCCGAATTCTACCTGCAGACCGTCGACACCGTCTTCGTGCGGCAGGCCTTGCCAAAGGGCGAGATGACGCATCGCGGCACCAGGATCGATCCGTCGGCGATCCGCAACGTCGCGCTGTTCACGGTCGAAGGCGAGAACGACGACATATCAGGCCTTGGCCAGACCAAGGCAGCGCATGATCTTTGCCCCAATATCCCGGCTGAGCGGCACGCCCACTACATGCAGCCGGCGGTCGGCCATTACGGCGTGTTCAACGGTTCTCGCTTCCGCTCCGAAATCGTGCCGCGCATCGTCGACTTCATCACCAGCTACGGCCGCCAGGAGCGTGTCGCGGCGAAGCCGAAGCTGGTCCGCGCCGCCAAGAGATAATGCACGTCGTCCAAAATTGCGGGTTTTGGGACGATGATTTGCATAAAACCAAGCTTAACGGCGACAAGCCATGCGATTGACCGGTAAAAGCCGGCTGGCTGGCTGATTCTGTTGCACAAGTGCCGCTGTCCAGCCCCTCGGGTAACCATGCCGACAATCCGACCGTCGTCGTAATTGACACGGACTGTAAATCCCCCTTAACCTTTCGTTAATAACAAAGGGTGAGCGGGGACAATGATTTCCTCATCGATGGCGCGACGGCTGCGCGTGTATGTGGCGGCCGGGCTGGCAATGACGGCGGGCTGGGTGGCACCGGCCTTGGCGGGTGGAGCGATGGCGACCGGGGGGCTCACCTCGCAGCCGATCGGCCACTATGATTTCTGCAAGCTGCATCCGGGCGAGTGCTCGATCCGCCCGGCCAATCTGGCGCCGGCTCCGATGACCGACGCGCTGATGCGCAAGCTTCTCAATGTCACCGCCAGGGTCAACGCCGCCGTCAAGCCGATGAGCGACATGGACATCTACGGCAAGGACGAGGTCTGGGCCTATCCCGACAAGGGCGTCGGCGATTGCGAGGACTATGTGCTGGAAAAGCGACGCCAGCTTTCGCGCATGAGCATCTCGCTTGCCGATCTTCTGATCACCGTCGTGCGCAAGCCCGACGGCGAGGGCCACGCCGTGCTGACGGTGCGCACCGACGAGGGCGACTATGTGCTCGACAATCTGACCGACAAGGTCAAGCCATGGGACGCGACCGGCTACCGCTTCCTCAAGCGGCAGGCGATCGACAACACCGGCCGCTGGGTCTCGATCCGCGGTGGCCAGCAAGTTCTGGTCGGCGCGGTTCAGTAGGCACCGGCAACGGCGGCTTCCCTAGGGGCGGCATCCAACGCTTCGTCATCACAGGGCTGAGCAGGAGCGAAGCTCCGTCGCGAAGACCCCGGGATCCATGCCGTGATGCCGATGAAGAACGCTGCGGCGCAGGAACAGGCGCCTGCAATCGTCATACCGTCATCACCAGATCTTTTGCCCCGTCGCGACGCTCGCAACTCGCGGCATGGATCCTCGGGTCTGCGCGTCCGCTCCGCCCGTGGATGACGAAATCGATGGGCCCTCCGCCAGAATTCGCATTTCTCCGTGAACCATTTCGCTCCGGCCAGCGACACACAGCCGTGAACCGAAACCAACCATGGAGACTTCAGATGACTGCTTTTCTGCGAAACACCCTTCTTGCCGCTATCGCGGTGTCGAGCATGGCCGGATCCGCCATGGCCGATCAGACCACCAGCTGTGCCAAAGCCAACCTCAACGACCTCTGGGCCGGCCGCTGTTGCGGTGATGCCGGGGCGTCGGACTGCCTGGGCGGCGGAAACAATGGCCACGACCACGGCGATCATGGCCGGGGTGGAAATGGCGGCACCGCCGGCAAGAAATGATCTCACCACTTTGCCCGCCGGCGGGCAGTGTCCTCGTGAGGCAGGCGAACTTGTACCGGCGCGGACCGTCAGGCTACGGCCGCTGGTTCAACGCCCCGCGGATCGATGCGGTGATGCGGCGAAGCTCGGTTTCGTCGAGTTTCTCGATGTTTTCCGCCAGCAGATTGGCGAGCTCGGTGGCGGCGGGGGAAAGACCCGACGTGTCGAGTTTTACACGCGGGTGCGAGGCCTCGGCCAGCCGCGCCAGTTCCTCGGCATCGTCCCAGATGATGTTGAAATAGCCGATGATCTTCTGGATCAGCGTCCAGGTCGGGGCGCCTCGCCTGCCATGTTCGAGCGCCGACAGATAGGCGGCGCTGACGCCGATCGCCGCCGCCATGTCCTTCTGGCGGACACCACGTTCGCTTCTCAGCGTCCGCAGCTTCTCGCCGAACGGGGTCATGCGCCCATCCTCATGAACGGACCCGCCGCAGGCGGATATAGAGCGCACCCGAACCGCCGTGATTGCGGGCGGCATGGTCGTGGCTGGAGACGAGCGGCCGGAAGGCAGGCGTCGACAGCCAGGCCGGCACGGCGCGCCGCAACACGCCATCGCCGCCGGAGGACGAGCCCTTGCCGGTGATGACCAGGACATAGCGGACGCCGCCGGCATGCGCCCGGTGCAGAAACGAGAACAGCAGCGAGTAGGCCTCGTCCTGCGTCATGCCGTGCAGATCGACGCGGCCCTCGATCGGCAGCCGGCCCTTCGACAATTTGTCCAGCGTCGGTTCGTCGAGGCGGTGCGTGACATGCTGCGCCTTCGGCTTCGCGGTCCCTGCGACATTGGCGACGGGCTGGGCGGGCTGCGACTGGCTTGGCTTGGCCTCGGCAGGAATTTCGGGGATGTCCACGGCAAATTTCCCCTTCAGCGGCTTGGCCGTGCGCGCCACCAGGTTCCACAGAACCCGGTCGTCCTCGCTGAGCTTGTCCGGGCGCCGGGTCATCGGACCGCACCCGCAATGAGCGCGCGCGGCACCAGCGCATAAAAATCCGCGGCATTGCGGACCACGCCGGCGATCTCGCCCGCGGCATCGCCCGAACCGGCGAACAGGTCGCCCCGCGCCGGCCCGGTGATGGCGGAGCCAGTGTCCTGCGCGATCATCAGGCGGCGGAATGGTTTTGCGTCGAAGGCGGCGAGCGTCGGCGCGTCGATGTAAAAGGGCGTGCCGAATGTGTGCAGCAGGCGGTCGACGGCGATCGAGCGGCCCGGCGTCAGCGGCACCTTGGCGGCGGCGATCGGACCAAGGGCAACGTCCTCGACATCGGCCGGGCGGAAGAAAATGTAGGAGCGGTTCTGCCACAGGATCTCGTCGACGCGGTCCGGATGCGCCTTGAACCAGGCGCGGATCGATTGCATCGTCACTTCCGCCAGCGGGATCTCGCCAATCTCGCTCAGGACCTTGCCTGGTCCGGTGAAGCGCTGGCCGGATTTGGCGGCATAGGTGACGCGGGCAAGCCGGCCGTCGGTCATGGCGAGGCGTGCGGCACCTTGCACGTGAATGAAGAAGGCATCGACCTTGTCGGCCAACCAGGCGATTTCCAGGCCCTTGCCATCAAGCGCGCCGCGCTCGATCTCGCCACGGTCATGATATTCGACCGGCCCGTTCGGCGTCTGGCGCGCGAAAGCGAGATAGGGGTCCAGGCCCGGCGGCCGGTTTGCGTCATCGATATCGACGAGATCGGCCGGGCGCGACAGCAGCGGCACCGAAAACCGGTCCGTGCGCACCGGTGACGTCTCGACCTGCGGTTCATAGAAACCGGTGACGAGCCCATTTTCGGCAGGGATAAGCGCCGGGACAAAATGGCGCTCGAAGAAGGCGCGAGCTTCGCCGCGGGTCAAAACCGGCGACCGATTCGCCGGCGAAACGGTCCGGGCCTCGGCGTAGACATCCGCAAAGGCGTCGAAGTCGACGCCGAGCGCGCCGCTGCGATAGGGTTTGGTCAGGACATGGAAGGCCGAGCGCCGAAAGGCGGCGAAGGCGGCCGAATGGTCGTCATCGCCCCAGCCGGGCAGATCGCCGAAGGCTTTCTCGACAAAAAGAGGCGATAGCGACACCGGAGCCTCGCCGCGTATTCCCTAGTCTTCTTCCTCGGTGGCGACGAGCTTCCAGTTCGGATCGCGCGAGCGCGTGTCACGGGCGAAGGTCCAGACATCCTTGACCTCGGCCACGGTTTCCGGGTCGCCGTCGATGACGGCACCGGCCTTGTCGCGGGTCGCCGAAATCAGCTCGCTGATGATGCGCAGCGTGACATGCGCCTCGCCGCCCTTCATCTCGGCCGAGACGATATCGGCCTTGTCGATGCCGACGAAGGAGGACTGGATCTTTTCCGCCTTGGCCTCGCGCTCGCCGATGGCGGCGACAAAACCGTCATAGACCTCGCGCGACAACAGGTTCTTCAGCGTTTTGCGATCGCCGTCGGCATAGGCCATGACGATCATCTCGTAAGCCATCTTGGCGCCGTCGACGAAACCCTTCGGCTCGAAGGACGGATCATTGTCCTTGATCGTGCGCAGGCCCTTGTTGAGGTCGGTATCGGGCTTGGCGAAAGCGTCGATCGCGGCATAGGCGTCGGGAGCCGGCTCGCCTGGCGGACGCTTGCGCGGCAGCGAGACGACGTTTTCGGATTTCTGGGCGGCATCCTTGTCGCTGGTGCGAGCCGCCGAATAGGGATCGAAGGGCGGCCGTTCGCTGCCGGTGCGGCGGCCCAGCACATTGCGCAGCTGGAAAAAGATGACCACCGCCGCAATCAGGAAGAAAATCGTGCCGAAGTCGAAGAATCCCATATCTTCCGCCAATCAATCCCTGCCCTGTGGCCGGACCGTCAGGCCCAACGGCCGCGGTCGCATAGCGTTCAACATTCAAAGCATATAGAGCGCAAGGCGCAATCATTCAAATCAAAGGCAGGCATACCTATCTAACAGCCTCAGTGCCAGCGGCGATTGCCAGCTGGCGGCCAAAACAATCAAAACGGTCATGACGATCGAAAAAGGTTGGCAAGACTTGCGCATTTCGCTGCTTCCCTTCTTTCTCCTTGCACTGCCGCTGCTGGAAATTGCCGGTTTCGTCATCGTCGGCCGCGAGGTCGGCGCGCTGGCGACGGTAGGCCTCGTGCTGGCCTCGAGCATCGCCGGCGTGCTTTTGCTCCGATACCAGGGTTTTGGTGTCATGGCCCGCATCCGCAACGAGATGGCCGCCGGCCAGAACCCCAGCCGCCACCTTGCGCACGGCGCCATGATCGTGGTTGCGGCGATCCTCCTGATCATCCCCGGCTTCATCACCGACATTATCGGCCTGCTGCTGTTTCTGCCGCCGTTGCGCGACTTTGCCTGGAGCCGGTTCAAGGGCCGCATTGTCGTCGCCACCGATTTCTCGACCGGCGGTTTTCGTGGCCGCCAGCGCGACAGGGTCATCGACCTCGAAGACGGCGACTATTCGCGCGAGGACGATCTGAAGCGCGGCCCGGATCACAACTCGCCGTGGCGTCGCCTGAAGGACGATTAGCGCGCCGTCCCATCTCCATGCCGCAGCCGGGAAGCAAGGCGGCAAACCTTGTCTTGTCATCCCCGCCATGGTAGCGAACGCCCGATTTCAATTCGGTCAGCGACGCTGCCCAGGCAAGAGGACAAGGCTTATGGCCAGCAAAGATGACGCGCCGGTCGGCGCAGCCAACGGAAACGGCAATGCGGCGCAGCCGTCGCTCAACGTTCTGGCGCAATATGTGAAGGACCTGTCCTTCGAAAGCCCCGGCGCGCCGAATTCGCTGCGCGGCCGCGACAAGGCGCCGGGCATCGCCATCAATGTCAACGTCAACGCCAACCCGCTCTCCGACAAGCAGTTCGACGTCAATCTGACGCTCAACGCCAAGGCGTCCTTCGACCAGGAAGTGCTGTTCAATGTCGAGCTGGTCTATGGCGGCGTGTTCGCCATCGCAGGCTTTCCGCAGGAACACATGCTGCCGATCCTGTTCATCGAATGCCCGCGTCTTTTGTTCCCGTTCGCCCGCCAGATCATCGCCGAGGCAACCCGCAATGGCGGCTTCCCGCCGCTGATGCTCGACCCGATCGACTTCGCGCAGATGTTCCAGCAGAAGCTGGCGGAGGACCAGGCGTCGTCGAAGGTCCAGGTGAGCTGAGGGCTGCCTGCCACGGATTGTGAAAAGCCCGGCCTTGCGCCGGGTTTTTTTGTTTTGGGCGGGACGATTGAGGCGCCGGCAGGGCAGAGGGGGGCGCCAAGGATCGCCAACGGGACGATTTTAGTTCCCGTGAACCTTCAGCCACAGCGCCTTTTCACCCAATGTCCCGACCATGCCGGCGTGCGCGGCACGTTCGGCTTCTGTCACGCGCGGCGGCAGTGGCGCCGGGCGCGGGGCGACGACGATTTCGATCTGGCGGACATTCTCGCCCTGGGCCGGCGCGGTGGCGCTGTCGAGGATGAGGGCCGCCTGCTTGCCGCCGATCAGCTCGATATAGACCTCGGCCAGCAATTCGGAATCGAGCAGGGCGCCGTGCTTGGTGCGCTTGGTGTTGTCGATGCCGTAGCGCCGGCAGAGCGCATCGAGCGAATTAGGACCCATCGGGTGCTTGCGGCGCGCCAGCGCCAGCGTGTCGACGACGACGCCGTTGTCGATGACAGGGTGACCCAGCCGGCCGAATTCGACGTTGAGGAAGCCGACATCGAAAGTGGCGTTGTGGGCGACCAGCTTGGCGCCGTCGGTAAAGTCCAGCCACTCCTGCACAATCTCGGCAAAGGTCGGCTTGCCCGCGAGGTCCGCCGCGCTGATGCCGTGCACCGCCTGTGCCTCGACATGGATCGCTCGGCCTTGCGGGTTGATGTAGTGGTGGAAGGTCCTGCCGGTCGGGAAACGGTTGACCAGTTCGACGCCGCCCAGCTCGATCACGCGGTCGTCGCGCGAATCGAGGCCGGTGGTTTCCGTGTCGAAGATGATCTCACGCATCGAATCAGTCGCTCCAAAGGAGCAGAATCGTGAGAGCGGAACAAAATGGCAATGAGAAACTATGATGGCCAGGGCAATCGCACAGGTTTGCGCCGCCCCTCATCGCCCTGCACCTTTCCTCTCCCCCGTCGATCGGGGGAGAGGTGTCGAGCGAAGCCGGCAGGCAGATAAGCGGCTCTCACATCGACAGCTGGCGGTCGAGCGGTGGGCTCAACCACCTGGCTTGCCAACCCCTATCAGCTGGCTGATGATTGCAGCGACCTCCGCCCGCGCGGCGTCCATCCCCTGGCCGGTGTCGACGATGAAATCGGCCTGACGGCGTTTTTCCGCGTCCGGCACCTGCTTGGCCAGGATCGACGCCAGCTTTTCCTCCGTCATGCCCGGCCGCGCCAGCACGCGTTCGCGCTGGGTCTCGGCCGGGGCGGTGACGACGACGACCTTGTCGACGCGGTTGCGGCCGCCGGTTTCGAAGAGCAGGGGGATGTCGAGGACGGCGATCGGCGCGCCTGATCCACGATGCCTGGCCAGAAAGGCATCGGCATCGGCGCGCACCAGCGGGTGGATGATGGTTTCCAGCCGCTTCAGCGCCGCGGCATCGCCGAGCACGCGCGCGCCAAGTTTGGCACGATCGACCATGCCGGCGGATGTGGTGCCGGGAAAGGCGGCCTCGACCAGGGGTGCTGCCTTGCCGGCATAGAGGCGATGCACCGTCTCGTCGGAATCGTGGACCGGCACGCCGGCGTCAGTGAACATCCTGGCTGTGGTCGACTTGCCCATGCCGATCGAGCCGGTGAGGCCGAGCACGATCATGGCTTCGGCACCAGATCGGCGACGATCAGGGCCCGAAGTTCGGCCGTCACCCGCGGCCTGATGCCGAACCAGCGCTCGAAGCCAGGCACGGCCTGATGCAGAAGCATGCCGAGACCGTCGACCGTCTTCAGATTTCGCGCTCGGGCGGCCGCAAGCAGCGGCGTCTCCAGTGGCACATAGACGATGTCGGTGACGATGGCATGGTCGGGCAGCCGGGCGGGATCCGCCGACAGGCCTTCATTGCCATGCATGCCGAGCGCGGTGGTGTTGACCAGCAGGCCGGCATCGCCGAGCAGTTCGTTGGTCGCCGCCATGCCATGCGCCGAGACACCGGTGCCGAAACGATCGCGCAATTCCTGCGCTCGGGCCAGAGTGCGGTTGACGATGCGAATGTCGGCAACGCTGCGCTCCTTCAGCGCATGGATGACGGCGCGCGACGCGCCGCCGGCGCCGAGCACCACCGCCGGACCCTTGCTTGCCCAGCCCGGTGCATGATCGTCGAGGTTGGCGGCAAAGCCGTGACCGTCAGTGTTGCCGCCCCACAGGATGCCGTCCTCGAACCACAGCGTGTTGACGGCGCCGATTTCTTGCGCCGCCTGGTCGCGGCGTTCGGCCAATGCGAAGGCCGCTTCCTTGTGCGGGATGGTGATGTTGCCACCGCGGTAATTGTTTGCCTGCAATGTTTCCACGAACACGGCAAAGTCTTGCGGCGCGACATCGATGGCCTGGTAGCTTCCGTCGATGCCATGTTTGGCCAGCCAGTGACCATGGATCTTCGGCGAGCGCGAATGCTTGACCGGATGGCCCGACACGAAGGCTTTTTTCGACGCCTCAGCCATCGATCGCCCCCAGGTCTCGCAGTTCGGCCAGCAGCGGCAACAGCGGCAGGCCGACAATGGTGAAATGATCGCCCTCGATTTTCTCGAACAATTGAATGCCTTCGCCTTCGATCTGATAGGCGCCGACGCTTCCCAGCGCCTTGGCACCGACACGGGCGAGATGGCGCCCGATAAAGGCGGGATCGAGCTTGCGCATGGTCATCGAGGCGATGCCGACATGCCGCCACAGAACCTTGCCGTCGCGAACCAGCACGGCGGCGCTGTTCAACTGATGGGTCTTGCCCGACAGCGCCAGCAAATGACGGCGGGCACCCTCCATGTCAGCCGACTTGTGGAACACCTCGTCGCCGAGCGACAGCGTCTGGTCGCAGCCCAGCACCAGGGCGCCCGGCCTGCGCTCGCTGACTTCGGTCGCCTTAGCCTCGGCCAGCACCAGGGCGACGTCCTCGGGCGAGACGCCGCTATCCTGCAAAGGCGACTCGAGCGCGCGCTCGTCGACATCGGCCGGCACCGCCTCGACATCGACGCCGGCATTGACCAGCATCGCCTTGCGGAACGGACTGCCGGAAGCAAGGATGAGTTTTTCGATCATGCTGATTCACCCATGTTGGCGCTCCGTCACGCACCCCTCATCCGACCGAGCTTCGCTCGGCCACCTTCTCCCACAAGGGGAGAAGGGAAGTCCCGCGCGTACGCCGCTGCAAATCGCCAACTGGCGGTATCTTGCGGAGACGACGGTGCCACGTTCTTCCTTCTCCCCTTGTGGGAGAAGGTGGCCTCGCGAAGCGAGGTCGGATGAGGGGTGCTGGTGCTCACTTATCTTACCTGCCCTATCTATTCTTCCCCCGCAGGGCAACGATGGCCGCCGCCGTTTCCTCGATCGAGCGGCGGCTGACGTCGATCATCGGCCAGCCATGGCGCGTGCAGATCTTGCGGGCGTAGGCGAGTTCTTCGCTGATCGCCGCGCGGTCGACATAGTCTGATGCCTCATACGAGCTGCTGTTGCCGAGGATGCGGTTTTGCCGGACGTGCGAGATGCGCTCGGCGGTGGCGATCAGCCCGACGATGAGCGGCTTGCTGGCGGCAACCAGGCTTTCCGGCACCGGCACACCGAGCACGATCGGGATGTTGGCGGTCTTGATGCCGCGGTTGGCGAGATAGATGCTGGTCGGCGTCTTCGACGTGCGAGAAATGCCGATCAGCACGACATCGGCATCGTCCATGTTGAGCGGCAGCTGGCCGTCATCATGGTCCATGGTGAAATTGAGCGCGTCGATGCGGCGGAAATATTCGGCGTCGAGAACATGCTGGGCGCCGACGCGGCGGCCGGCGGGGGTGCCGAGATAGGACTGGAACACGGTCAGCACCGGCTCCAGCACCGACACACAGGGCAGGCCCATGGCCGCGCAGCGCTCGTCGATGCCGCGCGCCAGCTTCTGGTCCACGACCGTATAGAGGATGATGCCCGGCTCTTCCTCTATATCCTCGAACACCTTCGCCACCTGCTTTTCGGTGCGGATGAGCGGATAGATATGCTCGATGGCGCGCGCATCCTTGTATTGTGCCGAAGCCGCCCGGCCGGCGGCGAGCAGCGTTTCGCCGGTCGCGTCGGAAATCAGGTGCAGGTGGAAGAAGCTCTGGGGTTTGTTCACAGGGGGTCACCTGGGGCTGTGGGCTTCTGTGGATAAAGCGGGATGAAAAGAGGGGGCGGTCGGAGGCGACTGTATCAGATGGCAGTTTGTCCACAATTCGATGCGCTGTCAGCTTCGTCGGGCGACTGGGGACAAGTTTGGGGACGGCTTTTTTCGCCTACAGTCCGTCCACAGGACCTGCCTTTCACCGCTCTGCCTAACGCTTTGACTCGATTGATCGATTCCGACCTATCCCCAGAACCCTACATCTGGGAAAAAGAAGCACGCGACAATATGTTGGCTGGTGTTTTCCGGGGCAAAGCGGGACAGGTGGCAATCACCAGAACCAACAGACTCTTAGAATCAGAAGAATCTTAGATATAAGAATCTTTGATTATAGAAGAGGCCGGAAGAAGCGAGCGCTCGATGCCCCAGAACCGGATCATGCTGGATGTCCTGAAGGGCAAGGCTCATTTTCCGCCTCCGCTCTGGATGATGCGTCAGGCAGGGCGTTATCTGCCGGAGTATCGGGAGACACGCAGGCGAGCAGGCTCGTTCCTCGATCTCTGCTATGATCCAGACCTTGCCGTCGAAGTGACCTTGCAACCGATCGAGCGCTTCGGCTTCGATGCTTCGATCCTGTTTTCCGATATCCTTGTCGTTCCGCATGCGCTTGGCCGTGACGTCCGTTTCGAAGAGGGCAGAGGGCCGCTGCTGACGCCGATCACCGCGCCGCAGATTCTGGCTCTGGAAGGCAAGGTGTTTCACGTGAATCTCGAACCGGTCTACGAGACGGTTCGCCGGTTGCGGGCCAAATTGCCCGACGAGACAACCCTGATCGGCTTCTGCGGCGCGCCGTGGACGGTGGCGACCTACATGATTGCCGGCCATGGCACGCCCGACCAGGCGCCGGCGCGGCTTTTTGCCTATCGCGAGCCGGTGGCCTTTCAACGATTGCTGAAGGTGCTTGCCGAACATTCGGCCGCCTATCTCATCCGCCAGATCGAGGCGGGCGCGGATGTGGTGCAGATTTTCGATTCCTGGTCCGGCGTGCTGGACGATGAAACTTTCGATTTGTTCTGCGTTCAGCCGATGGCCGAGATCGTTGGCCGGGTGCGGGCGGTTTATCCCGATGTCCCGATCATCGGTTTTCCCAAGGGCGCCGGTTCGCGCTACCGGACCTATCGACAGAAGACCGGCGTGACGGCGCTGGGGATCGACTGGACGGTGCCCCTGATCGCGGCGAAGGAATTGCAGCGCTCGGGTGCGGTTCAGGGCAATCTCGATCCCTTGCGGCTCGTCGCTGGCGGCAAGGCGCTGTCGGATGGCGTCGAGGCGATCCTGAGAGCGCTGGGAGACGGGCCGCTGATCTTCAACCTCGGTCACGGCATCACGCCGGAGACGCCGATCGCCCATGTCGAGGCGATGGTGAAACAGGTGCGGAGCGCGACACGCTGATGGCTCAGATGAACAACACGAACAGCACCGGCCAGGCGATGATGCGCATGATATCAGGTATCGCCGTGCTGATCGTTTTCACCGCGCTTTTGTATTTCGCGGCACCCGACAGTTTTTACCCCTGGGCCAAGGCGATCCATATCCTCGCCGTCATCTCGTGGATGGCGGGCATGCTCTATCTGCCGCGGCTGCTGGTCTACCACACCGATGCCGAGAAGGGCTCGGTGCAGTCGGAAACCTTCAAGGTGATGGAGCGGCGCCTGCTGCGCGGCATCATCAACCCGGCGATGATCGTCACCTGGGTGTTCGGCCTGTGGCTCGCCTGGAAGGGTTTCGGTTTCCAGGGCGGCTGGCTGCACGCCAAGATCGGAGCGGTGCTTTTGCTGTCCGCCGTTCATGGCTATCTGGCCGGCGCGGTGCGCAAATTCGCCGAGGACCGTAATGAAAAACCGGCCAGGCACTGGCGGATGGTCAACGAGATCCCCACATTGCTGATGATCGCAATCGTCATCCTGGTGGTGGTCAAGCCGTTCTGATGCATGTCGCTCAAAAACGGCCAGGAGACTGCGACAGGCATTGATGCGTTTAGGCCTTCATAGGC
>NZ_RZPF01000640.1:0-3843 GCF_004022735.1 Mesorhizobium sp. M7A.F.Ca.AU.001.01.1.1 | reverse complement strand
GCGCCGTCATTTGGCACGAACGGCCGAGGCACAGACCGCTGCTGCTGTTGGTTGATCAGGCGAGAATGCCGCTCGAACGGGGCGGCGTTTTCGTTGCCCCGGACCCCTCCGACTGCCTCTTCTCAAAAGCTGTTCCATTGCGCGGAGCAAAGTCACGATTCAGAAGGGAGTCTCGCGTGGCATCGGTCGTGCGGCAACGCGAAATCCATCGACCTTCATTCAAATGTTCCGTTGACGAAAAAACACGACCCGCCAGGACTGAACCAGGACGGGCCGTCTTGTTGATGCGATCACTCTTGGCTCAGAGGTCCTTCCGCGAAGAGATCGTTCACCTTGTAGGCGACCTCCGTGCGGTTGGTCGCCTTCAATTTCTTCATGATGTTTCGGATGTGAACCTTCACAGTGCTTTCGCGAAGGTTCAGTTCGTGGGCGATGATCTTGTTCGCCTTGCCGCGTCGCAGTGCCTGGGCGACCTCTGCCTGCCTGAGCGTGAACATGCCCGTCAAGGGCCGGGCGTCGCAGTTGCCTGATTTTATCAGGTGCCGCATGGAAAGGACACTACTGGCCGGAACGAAGATGCCTCCGGCTGCAGCCAAGTTGATCGCCTCGACACACACATCGATCCCGACCGAAGTCGGAATGTAACCGCGTGCGCCGCATTCGAGAGCCGTCAGCACCTGTGCAAGATCTTCGGTGTCGGCCAGGATGACCACCGGAACGGCCTTGAACTCGGACGAAATATGCCTGATTTCTTCTGCAATGCCGTGATCGGTGACCTTCCGGCCGCCGAGGTTGAAGAGTATGGTTGAAAGGGGAGAAGCCGAACCCTTCCTTATGCGCCATTCCTCGATCGAACCCATGGCGACGACCACCATGCCCAATTCATGATCCTCAAGCGCCGAAGCGAGACACTCGCGGTCCAAGGCCCTCCCGTCCAGCATGAGAAGGTATTGCTTACCTGCTTCTTGGTGGAGATTTTCTGTGCCGCTGGACGGAACTCTTGATCGATTTGACGAACCGTAACTGTGCAGTCCTGCTGTAGAAACCATACCGATACTCACCCTTCCCCAACGAAGGTACCTGTGGCGCCCGATAAGTGCCCTTTCTTAGAATTGGAAGTTTTGGTACCCGACCCCTTTTCCACGCTCAAGGCTGATTGCGAACCTCAAGCAACGTGGCTGCTGACATCTAAAGCAGCCTCGGGAGTGTAGGAGCTATTTATTAGCATTCTCTAACATAAGTTAATTTTTTCGGTAAATTTTTACGTTGAGAAGACGGGACTCCAAACTGGTTTGACCCGCGCGAGCGGCCCGAACTAAGGCGCATGCCCGTGCCGCACCAGGCTATAGATATCCTCGGTTACCGCGCACTGTGTTGGTTGCACGCGCTCTTGCGATTAATTCGGCGGGTCTCATACGATAGGCGGTGGTTGGGTTTGCTCGCACCTCCTGACAACGCTGCATCATACCTCCAAAAGCTTCGTTGACGATGTATACACCACGCTGAACAGTGGATTGCCGGCGTCTGCTCGAGCTTACGCTGCCTGTCTGCGAACAAATGCGGAGACAGGATAGGGGAGCCACCGCCGCCCAACGCCCCATGGCTCCCCTATCGCTCCGCATGGCGACCCACTTCCGAAATTTGATTTTTGAACGGCAAGCACGATCCGCCTGCAGGGCATGGCTGACGTCGGCAGATGAAGCGGTTCATCGTGAGCCTTCGCCAGACAACGTCCGGGTCTCAGGCGGTCCCCAGGGGGTTTGCTTCGCATAGCTGCTGAAAATCCAGAACCGTCCCGTCAGTCTGGATCTCGGCTTCGAATGCCTCGATCAGCCTTTTGGCGGCTTTGCTGGCAATGTGCGAATCGGGGTAAGTTGCCTCCACTACGCGCGCGCGCTCGTAGACTTCCCTGAATTGCCTGACCTGCTTGGGACCGAATACGCGATGTACAACCTGAGTGGTCATACCGCTTCTCCTCCTGGTGGCGGAACTTGAATTAACCTGCCCGTTGTCAAGCGCGCGCATGATTTCATCATCGGCACAGGATTACAACTGAAAGCCCAACAAGCCTGCGCCGGTATTGTAAGATACCAATTTCCTTGGTCGAGGCGTTCTTTAGTAGCGTTCGCTCGATTGCGAGTTAGCCGTTTGCAGGAGGCAAGGTCGCATGGTGAAGATTGCCAGAACCGCTGACCAGCCTTCGTGACGCCTTGCTCGAAACAAAAAAGCCAGGAGGCTTTGCCTACTCATCCCGATGCCGCCCAGGCATTACGCGAAGCTGGCGTCGTCATTGGCCATTCGGTGCTGATCGTGGTTGACATCGACCGGGAAGGAGATCTCAGCGGTTACGGCATCGCTCGGCCCCCTGTCGCAAGCAATCCTCATAATGATGGGTGGTTGCTGGGCTACAGAGGGGGCCCGTATCCTTCAGAAAAGAGGGGCGAGCAACGATTTCGGGTCGGGGGCGCCGGTCACCCGTAGCACGAGGCCCATGGTTGCTACTCGATGCTCAGGCCTGCCACACGATTCATTTATGATCTTTCAAGGGGAACCAAGAGTGCTTGGGCAGAGCGATATCCAATCGGCTGGGGGCTCAACGAAGACCGGACGAAGCGACTGGCACTGTAGGTCGCGGATTTACGATTTTGGTAATCGATGGAGGCCATCAGAGGGAAGGGGAGGCGGTGTTGGTCATCGAACGACACTACATCGCACCGGGCAAGTCGATGTGTTGAAAGCTTCGGCCCGCCTGCGTCGGCGCAACAACGGAGGCTCGGTCGAAATGGGAAATAACCCATCCGCGCATCCCGTTGATACGCAATGCAATCATACCGTCAAAAGGGCTAACTCCGAAATGCGGTGGGGAGAACCCGCCACCTTAATCATAATGGAGGAGCCGACACTATCGACATGGCTGTGGTATTTTGTCTGCCGGGTCACGTAAAGGAGCGGTGAGTGGAACAGGTCACGACTTGCTGGGCCAGTCAGCTGGCGGAAGGACGCCTCAATGGTTTCGTGCCAATCCAACAACAGCGCTCAACGATGGCTGGACTTGAATCCGAGCGCGCCGAGAGGCATGCCAAGGCTTGTGGGTTGAGACGGCTTCGGTCCTACGCCCAGTGGCTCGTGCCAGATGATCTGGCCGTGTTCATTGAAGAGATCGATTGTTCCGCAGTCTTCGGGCGTGACGGCAAGTTGCTGGGGAAGAGGCATCCATGGTCTCGGACGGACTAAGGGCTAACGCCGCACAAGCGGCCGAATTTCTGGAGGTGCTGGGCAATGCGCGGCGGCTGCACATTTTGAGCTTGCTGCTCGACTATGAATTGCCGGATCGCAAAATTCGCGAACGGCTTAATATTAGCCGGACAGCCTCGTGGCACCACCTAGCCAAGCTCCGGGAAGTTGGGCTCGTAAAAATCCGCCGGGACGGCCGGAATGTATATTTTTCCTCTGAAAATCGAGCGGTACGCGATCTGCTTTGCAATTGGAATGTCGTGGTTGCTGTCCAGCAGTCTGGGCAAGCGGTTCCGCCCGGTGGCGGTGCCTTGGCGGTGACATGCCAGGATCTTGTGCACTCGGCCCCCGGTCTGGAAAACCGAGTTTGTCAAAGCGCCAGCGAGTCCCGGAGCGACGAGTGATTATCCCCAGGAATCTCGGTTAGACACCGTTGGATCGAGAAGATCACCCGCGCGATTGTTGCCACCCGCGGGTTTTCTCTGCGGCGTCAGCCCCCGGATCGCGAAACGGCTGACGCATACCCTGTGGATTGGCGAATGCCGCCGACTATGGTCGCGCTATCGACGCGCCCGATTGAACCTCGGTACTCCGACTTGCGCTATAAAC
>NZ_RZPF01000639.1:0-3844 GCF_004022735.1 Mesorhizobium sp. M7A.F.Ca.AU.001.01.1.1 | reverse complement strand
GTCGACATCTCGCCGCATCTTCATGCCGAGATCCCGCGCCGCCAGGCCTGGCTGCGCGCTACAGCTGAGGGCAGGGAGCCAAACCGCTTCCGTCCGCTCTCCTTTGCGCCGCCGGCAGCCTGGACGGACGCCGCGGTCGACTACGCGCCGGCCGAGATGGCCATGCCGTGCCTGATGCCGGAAGATGCGGACCGCTTCGGTGCGACCTGGAAATGCGGCGGCGGCACCGTCTGCACGCCGCTGGCCACCGCTTCGGGCGTGCACACGAAACTGGCGCAATGCCTGCTGCCCAAGGACAGCGAAAAACTGTTTTCCGGCCATCCCTGCCTGACCGGCTCGATCGCCAGCAATGCGGCGCAGCCTTTCAACGACCGCTACAGCAAATCGGGCCAGTTCGCGGCCTTCGCGCCTGCCGCGTCGCGCACCGCCTACACCTGCCGTCCGCCGAAGATCGGCGTGCCGGGCGGCATCGCCTATCGCGGCTGCGACGACAAGGACCGTGCCTTCGCGGCCTTCAAAGCTGGCAAGCCGATGCCGAACGAGATTTGCGGGCTGGTCGGCGGCAAGAAATTCGACATCTGCGTGGCCACCAACAATTTCGACCAATGCCTTGGCGGCGCCGTCAATCGCGGCAACCGGCCGGCCTGTTCGGCCGATCATTTCTGCCGCGAGGACTATATGTGCCAATCGCTGCCGCCGGACACGCCGGGCATCGGCAAAGTGAAAGGCATCGGCTTCTGCTCGCCGACCTATTTCATCTTCCAGATGCGCATCGACAATCACGCGACACCGTGGGGCAGCCCTGTCCGCGCCACCATGGGAGCGGGGTTCGGGGCGGCGGAAGAGGAGTGAGTTGCCGGCGTCTCACAGCGGGATGTTGTCGTGCTTCTTCCAGGGGTTCTGCATGTCCTTGTTGCGCAGCATGCGGAGCGCCCGCGCAATACGGCGGCGGGTCGAGTGCGGCATGATCACCTCGTCGACATAACCGCGTTCGGCGGCGACGAAGGGCGACAGGAAGCGATCCTCGTATGCCTTTGTATGGGCTGCGATCTTTTCGGCATCACCGATGTCCTTGCGGTAGATGATCTCGACCGCGCCCCTCGCACCCATCACCGCGATCTGTGCCGTTGGCCAGGCATAGTTCATGTCGCCGCGCAGGTGTTTTGAGGCCATCACGTCATAGGCGCCGCCATAGGCTTTTCTGGTGATGACTGTGATCTTCGGCACGGTGGCCTCGGCATAGGCGAACAGCAGTTTCGCGCCATGCTTGATCAGCCCGCCATATTCCTGCGCTGTACCGGGCAGGAAGCCGGGGACATCGACGAAGGTGACGATCGGAATCGAAAAACAGTCGCAGAAGCGCACGAAGCGCGCCGCCTTGCGGCTGGCGTCCGAATCGAGCACGCCGGCCAGCACCATTGGCTGGTTGGCGACGAAGCCGACCGTGCGGCCCTCGACGCGCCCGAAGCCGGTGACGATGTTCTTGGCGAAATTCTGCTGGATCTCGAAGAAGTCGCCTTCGTCGGCGACCTTCAGGATCAGCTCCTTGATGTCGTAGGGCTTGTTGGCGTTGTCGGGAATCAGCCGGTCGAGCGACAAATCATGGTCGGTGACCGACTGGTAGCATTCGATCTCGGGAAGCTCCGATGTGTTGGAAGCCGGCAGCAGGTCGACCAGCCGGCGCATCTGCAGCAGCGCCTCGACGTCATTGTCATAGGCGCCGTCGGCGATCGAGGATTTCGTCGTGTGGACGGAAGCGCCGCCGAGACTCTCGGCGGTCACCGTTTCGTTGGTCACGGTCTTCACCACATCCGGTCCGGTGACGAACATGTAGGAGGTATCGCGCACCATGAAGATGAAGTCGGTCATGGCAGGCGAATAGACATCGCCGCCGGCGCATGGACCCATGATGACGGAAATCTGCGGGATGACGCCTGAGGCAAGCACGTTGCGCTGAAAGATCTCGGCATAGCCGCCGAGTGCTGCGACGCCTTCCTGGATGCGCGCGCCGCCGGCATCGTAGAGGCCGATGATCGGCGCCCGGTTGCGCAGCGCCATCTCCTGTACCTTGATGACCTTCTCGGCATGCGCTTCCGACAGCGAGCCGCCGAACACGGTGAAATCCTTGGCGAAGAGATAGACCGGGCGGCCGTTGACCGTGCCCCAGCCGGTGACGACGCCGTCGCCGGCGATCTTGGTCTTCTCCATGCCGAAGTCGGTCGAGCGGTGTTCGACATACATGTCGAATTCCTCGAAAGAGCCCTCGTCGAGAAACACCTCGATGCGTTCGCGCGCGGTGAGCTTGCCCTTCTTGTGCTGGGCATCGATGCGGGCCTGGCCACCACCCATGCGGGCGATCTCGCGGCGGCGCTCGAGTTCCTTCAGCACGTCCTTCATCGATTACCTCCCAAGCCAGCGGCATTTCGTGGTAATCGTGCCGGCAAGCGAGCGCAAGCGCCGCTTGCTCCGTGGATTTTGCTGCGCTGCAGCATGACGCCCCTTGCATTTGGTGGCGAACTGGGCCATATGCGGCGGCATAGGCGCTTGGGCCGGGACTTATCCGGCCTTCTCGACGAATGAGACTGGTTGCGTCTGTTTTCCCTCTTTCCGGTATATCGGCCCTTTTTCCGGTAAATCACAAAGCGGCGAAAAAGCCCCGTGGCATGATGCCTGCGGGCACGACAGCGCAGCCGAGTGGACGAACCCGTCCGCCCGCCTTGTCGTTTCATGAAAATTTGTTCGACGGCAGGTTGCGCCCTGCCGCCATCGATGTTTGCGGCCAGAAGCCGCGTGAAAGAAGATTATTTTGACCAACGAAAACACTTTGCCCGGTAGCAACACTGCGGAACTCACCGGTTTCGCGGCACTGGGTATTACGGGCGCGCTGCTCAAGGCCACCCACAACGCCGGCTTCACCGAGCCGAAGCCTATCCAGGCGCAGGCGATCCCGCCGCAGATGGAAGGCCGTGACATTTTCGGCATCGCCCAGACCGGCTCCGGCAAGACCGCGGCCTTCGCTCTGCCGATCCTGTCGAAGATCATCGCACTCGGCACCAAGCGCCGGCCGAAGACGGCGCGTGCGCTTATCCTGGCGCCGACGCGCGAACTCGCCGTGCAGATCGAGGACACGATCAAGATCCTCGCCAAGGGCGCGCATGTCTCGACCGCGCTCGTGCTTGGCGGCGTCTCGCGCTTCAGCCAGGTGAAGAAGGTTGCGCCCGGCGTCGATATCCTGATCGCAACGCCCGGCCGGTTGACCGACCTGGTGCGTGAGGGCGACCTCATGCTTGCCGACACCAAATGGCTGGTGCTCGACGAGGGCGACCGCATGCTCGACATGGGCTTCATCAACGACGTCAAGCGCATCGCCAAGGCGACCGCGCCCGATCGTCAGACGGTGCTGTTCTCGGCGACCATGCCCAATGAAATCGCCGAACTGGCCAAGGGCCTGCTGAAGAACCCGATCCGCGTCGAAGTCGCGCCGCAAAGCACGGCAGCGGCCGAGATCGTGCAAGGCGTCGTCTTTGCCCGCACCAAGCAGAAGCGCCAGGTGCTGTCGACGATGCTCGCCGATGAGGCGATGAAGTCCGTCATCATCTTCTCGCGCACCAAGCATGGTGCCGACAGGGTGACCAAGGACCTCGAGCGCGATGGCTTCAAGGCCGCCGTCATTCACGGCAACAAGTCGCAGAACGCCCGCCAGAAAGCGCTGAACGATTTCCGCGACGGCTCGGTGCGCATTCTGGTGGCGACCGACATCGCGGCGCGTGGCATCGACGTGCCCGGCATCAGCCATGTCGTGAATTTCGACCTGCCGGATGAAGCCGAGAGCTACGTCCACCGC
>NZ_RZPF01000638.1:0-3848 GCF_004022735.1 Mesorhizobium sp. M7A.F.Ca.AU.001.01.1.1 | reverse complement strand
GCCGTCATCTGCGGCGGCCGACGTGCAGGCGGCGATCGCGCGCACGCAGAAATCATTGCCGCCGCAGATGACGGCGCCGCCGAGCTATCGCAAGGTCAATCCGGCCGACGCGCCGATCCTTTTGATGTCGCTGGTCAGCGACACGGTTCCGCTGACCGACCTCGATGCGTTCGCGGAAAACGTCATCTCGCCGTCGCTGTCGACCATCGACGGCGTGGCGCAGGTCTCGATCTTCGGCCAGCAGAAATACGCGGTGCGCATCCAGATCGACCCGACCGCGCTTGCCGCACGCGGCATCTCGATCGATCAGCTGCAGGCGGCGGTTGCCTCGGCCAACAGCAACACGCCGCTCGGCGTGCTCCAGAACGACAAGCAGCAGCTCACCATCACCGCCAACACGCAGCTGACCGACGCCGCCGGTTTCTCCAACATCATCATCGCCACCAAGAACGGTCACCCGGTACGGCTGGGCGAGGTGACCCGCGTGGTCGATTCGGTGCAGACGACCACGACCGCAAGTTGGTACGATGGCACCCGCGCGATCATCATGGCCGTGCAGCGCCAGCCCGACGCCAACACTGTCGACGTCGTCGACAAGGTCAAGGCGATGCTGCCGTCCTTCAAGGACCAGATGCCGGCCGCCGCCGACATCAAGTTGCTTAACGACCGCTCCAGTTCGATCCGGCAGGCGGTCAGCGACGTGCAGTTCACGCTGCTGCTCACCATTGCCCTGGTCATCATGGTGATCTTCGTGTTCCTGCGCCGGGTGACGGCGACAATCATCCCGGCCGTGGCGGTGCCGATCTCGCTGATCGCCACGCTCGGCGCGATGTTCCTGTTCGGCTTTTCCATCGACAACATCTCGCTGATGGGCCTGACGCTGGCGGTCGGCCTCGTCGTTGACGACGCCATCGTGATGCTTGAAAACATCTTCCGCCACATGGAGGAGGACGGGCTGTCGGCCTTCGACGCCTCGCTGAAGGGCGCGCGCGAAATCGGCTTCACCATCATCTCGATCTCGATCTCGCTGGTGGCGGTTTTCATCCCCGTGCTGCTGATGGGCGGCGTCATCGGGCGCATCTTCAACGAGTTCGCCGTGGTGGTGACGGTCGCCATCCTGGCGTCGATGTTCGTGTCGCTGACGCTGACGCCGATGCTGTGCTCGCGGCTGCTGTCGGTGACCAAAGCCGACCGCGACAAGCATGGCCCCGGTCACAAGCAGGACCTCGTCACGCGCGGCTACGACAGGGTCTTGAGCTTCTGCCTGCGGCACACCTTCCTGGTGTTCCTCGTCTTCGTCGGCACCGCGGCAGCGTCGGTGTGGCTGATCCAGATCTCGCCGAAGGGCTTCTTCCCGCAAGAGGATATCGGCCAGATATCGGTGACCACCATTGCCCGCCAGGACATCTCGTTCGACGCCATGTCCAGGCTGCAAGGGCAGGTCGCCAGCGTCTTCTCGCATTCGCCCTATGTCGACCATGTGGCGTGGTCGGCGGGCAGCGGCAACAACGCGCTCAACCAGGGGCAGCTCTTCGTCCAGCTCAAGGGCAAGGACCAGCGCCCCGATATCGAGAAGGTGCTTGCGGATCTGCGCAAGCAACTGGCCCGCGTGGCGGGCATCGAGACCTACATGCAGCCGGTGCAGAATTTGAGGCTGGGCTCGCGGTCGTCCGCAAGCGCCTACCAGCTCGTGGTTCAGGGCCTTGATACCGGCCTCACCGATATTTGGGCGCAGAAACTGAACGACGCGATGGCGGCCGACCATGCGAACTTCACCGACGTCACCAGCGACCTGCAGAACAATGCGCTGCAGGCGACGCTGGTGGTGGATCGCGACAAGGCCGCCCAACTCGGTATCGATACCGACACGTTGCGCTCCGCCCTCTATGGCGGGTTCGGCACCGACCAGGTTTCGACCATCTTCGGTTCGGCCGACAGCTATGAAGTCATCACCGAGCTCGATCCCAAGATCGAGTGGTCGCCCGAGCGGATGCTGGCCATCCAGATGAGGACGGCGAGCGGCAGTCTTGTTCCGCTCGGCGCCTTCGCCCGCGTCGATCGCACGGCCGGCGCCCTGACCGTCAACCAGCTCGGCCAGCTTCCAGCCGTGACCATCTCCTACAATCTGCCGCAGGGCGTGGCGCTGGGCGACAGCGTGACGCGCATCAATGCGCTGAAAGAGCAGATCGGCATGCCGACGGTGATCTCGACGACCTTTGCCGGCACGGCCAAGACCTTCCAGGATTCGCTGGCCAACCAGGGTTTTCTGGTCGGCGGCGCAATCCTGACCATCTACATCGTGCTCGGCATCCTCTACGAAAGCTTCATCCACCCGCTGACCATCCTCACCGGCCTGCCATCGGCCGTACTGGGAGCGGTCGTTGCGCTGCGCTTCGCCGGCATGGATCTGTCGGTCATCGCGGTGATCGGCATCCTGATGCTGATCGGCATCGTCAAGAAGAACGGCATCATGATGGTCGATGTCGCGCTTGAGTTGCGACGAGAAGGCATGTCGGCGACCGAGTCGATCCACAAGGCCTGCCTGATGCGCTTCAGGCCGATCATGATGACGACGCTGGCGGCACTCATGGGCACGTTCCCGATTGCGCTCGGCACCGGCGCCAGCGCCGAACTGCGCCAGCCGCTGGGCGTTGCCGTTGTCGGCGGCCTGCTTGCCTCGCAGGCACTGACCCTGTTCGTGACGCCGGTGATCTATGTCTACATGGAGAATTTCTCGGGCTGGCTGGTCGGGCTTTGGTCGAAGCGCAAGGGCGAGCCGGGTCCGGTCGAAACTGTCGACCAGCTCTCGCTGTTCAAGGCGAGGGAAGACATGCAGCCCGAACCGCAGCGGGCGGCCGCCGAATGATGTGACAGGGCCAGTGCATGTGCCGCTGGCCCAAGGCGTTGCGCTTGCGGTGGCACCACCGGAACCGTAATTTGTCGCCATGTCCCACGATCATCATCACGATAACGAACTTGATCCGTTTGCCGCCCGCGTGCGTGCGCTGGAGACGATCCTCGCCCAGAAGGGTCTGATCGATCCGGCCGCGATCGACGTCATCGTCGACACCTACGAGACGAAGATCGGGCCGCGCAACGGCGCCAGGGTGGTGGCCAAGGCCTGGAGCGATCCTGCCTTTGCCGATTGGCTGAAGCGCGACGCGACGGCGGCGATCGCATCGCTGAGCTATACCGGCCGCCAGGGCGAGCACATGCAGGCGGTGTTCAACACGCAGGATACCCATAATCTCGTCGTCTGCACACTGTGCTCCTGCTATCCGTGGTCGGTGCTTGGCCTGCCGCCGGTCTGGTACAAGGCGCCGCCCTATCGTTCGCGCGCGGTGATCGATCCGCGCGGCGTGCTGGAAGAGTTCGGGCTGACGCTGCCGGCGGACAAGAAAATCCGCGTCTGGGATTCCACTGCCGAGCTGCGCTATCTCGTCGTGCCGATGCGGCCCGAGGGTACCGAGGGCTGGAGCGAGGAGCGGCTGGCGGAGCTGGTGAGCCGCGATGCGATGATCGGCACCGGCCTGGCGGAACAGCCGGCATGAACGGGCCGCAGGATCTCGGCGGACAGATGGGTTTCGGCCCGGTCGCGCCGGAAAAGGACGAACCTTACTTCCATGCCGCCTGGGAAAGGCGGGCGCTCGGCGTGACGCTGACTGCCGGCGCCATGGGCGCCTGGAACATCGACGAGAGCCGGCATGCACGGGAATCGCTGCATCCGGCTGTCTACTATTCATCGAGCTACTACGAGATATGGATCAAGGCGCTGGAGGTGCTGTTAAAGCGCCATGGCTTCGTCAGCCAGCGCGATCTCGAAGCGGGCAAGGCAGTCGATCCAGCAG
>NZ_RZPF01000637.1:0-3853 GCF_004022735.1 Mesorhizobium sp. M7A.F.Ca.AU.001.01.1.1 | reverse complement strand
CCCTCGAGGCTGTCGAAAACGCCGGCGGCACGGTCGTCAAACCGATCTTCGCGTTCCCTGGCGGCCGCCGTTTCCACTTTGCCGATCCGGCCGGCAACGAGATGGCGGTGTGGTCCGAATAGCCAGCTGGTGCCGTCTGGTGGCGTTGCTTTTGCTGCCCAAACAGGCGTTCTCACCACCATTCATGGGGCATTGTGCTTTTTGGCTGCTCTGCTAATAACGCGCCGCACAAGCGACTCTGACGGCAATTGGGGCGTCGCCAAGTGGTAAGGCATCGGTTTTTGGTACCGACATTCCCAGGTTCGAATCCTGGCGCCCCAGCCATCCCGCTCAGGTCCGTTCCGGACACTTAGGACCGAGAGTACCTTTGCGATCTTCCATGAAGCCGATCGGCTAACAGTTCGATTGTGTCATAAATTCAGATGAGCCAAAGCCGTCGCGGCAAATTCAGGTCTTGCACATGATCTGGATAGTGTCGCCTTGAACATCTCCTTCTTTCCATACATAGGTCGGCCGGGTGGGTGGCGGCTCAACATGGAACTTCAATGAACCTTCCTATCTTCGCCATCAACCTCGATCGCGAGACCCAGCGCTGGAGCGAATTGCTCGCCAGCGCCGAAGCGGCAGGCCTGACCTTGCAGCGCATTGCCGCCGTCGACGGCTATGCGCTTGCCAAAGAGGCCTGGACGGAGATCGATCTGCCAGCCGCACGCAAGCTGAGCGGGCGCGACATCCTTTCCGGCGAATATGCCTGTTACCGCAGCCATATCCAGGCGCTGGAAACGTTCGTGGCCGGTGGCAGCGCCCATGGCCTGATCGTCGAGGACGACGTCCTCTTCAGCGAAGACACCATGCGGCGCATCGAGGCCGTCATCGCGGCGGTGCCGGATTTCGACGTCATCAAACTGATCAACCATCGCATCAGCTTCTTCATGCGCGCCGTCGAGACGGCGGAAGGCGACGAGATCGGTCGTGCGCTGCATGGCCCGCAAGGCTCGGCCGCCGCCTATCTGGTGACGCGGGAGGGCGCGCAGGGTCTGTTGTCGGCGCTCGCCGTCATGAAAATGCCATGGGACGTCGCGCTCGAACGCTTTTGGGATACCGGTCTGAAGGTCTATTCGGCCCGCCAAAACGTGCTTGGCTTCGCCGCCAGCAGCGAGATCTCCGGCATAGCCGGTCCCTCGGGAAGCTACAAATCCGCAAGGTTGGGGGGGCCGAGCCGGCTACGTGCCGGGGTGTTGCGGGCCAGTGACGAGCTGCGCCGCCTGCATCACGTCCTGCTGCGGCCCCCTTTGCCGCGAGATACCCTGGACTATGCCAAGGACAACGCGCCGCGCCACACCTTGCTTCTGTTGCTTGCGGCACTCGCCGTTCTCGCCATGGTTTCCGCGGTGTGGCGCGAGGCAGACACCTACCGCTATGCGGGCCTGGCGCTGGCCCTGGTCGCGGTCATCCGCTGGTTCAGGGTGGATTTGTGGACCTACAGCAAACCACTGATCGGTTGGGTCGGCTTCCTGTGTCTGGGCTGGTCGCTCTATGTCTTCATCCGACTGGCGATCGTCTATTTCGGCACCCACCAGTTGGGTGGCGCCGAAGGCATTTACATGTTTCCGCTGTTCTATGCGACGACCGGATTCGCCTTTCTGCTGTTTGTCAGGCAGCCCGCACGGCTGGTCCTCTGGTTCATGATCCTCAGTCTTGTCTTCCTGGCGGCGGACACCGCCTGTTCGAACATGTTTCAGGATATCCAACCGGCCCCGTGGCTTTTCAACAATCCCATCCACGCGTCGGTGGCGGCCGGTTTCATCTTCCTCTGCACGCTGCAATTCATGGCTTACACGGCCCAGAGAACGGACCTCGGGAAAGCAACCAAGAACCTTTATTGGGCGCTGTCGACAGCCGTCCTGCTGCTTGCCGTCGTCAATATCATCGAGATGCGGTCAAAGGGCGTGTGGCTTGCGCTTGCGCTTGCGCTGCTCCTGTTGACGGTCATGACCCTGGCGAGAGGCCATCGCCGCGAACTGTTGGTTTCGGGTGGCGTGCTGGCGATCGTGGCGGCCGGCATTGTCGCAACACACAACATCTTCTCGTCCACCGCCGGCGACACCATGACCTTCGTCAAAACCCTGGTTCCGGATGTGTTCAGGCATGGCGTCCTTCCCGCATTCGACCGCGCCATCGCGAGCGATGCGGTTCCGCTTGCAGCCAAGGAAAGGCTGATGCTGTGGGCGGATGCGATCGATATCTGGAAACGCCACCCGATCTTCGGAGCCAGTTCCAGCTGGCTGACCGAGTGGGAGAACAGAACCTATCATCCCATGATCTTAAACGTCTTCCACAATGGTTATCTGGAAATTGTCGTGCGCTATGGTGTGGTCGGACTGGCGTTCTTTGCCTTTCTCTACACCTGGTCGGCCAGGCAGGTTCTGCTGGCCATGCGAGCCAAGCTTGTCGCTCCGGCCGCATGGTCCTGTTACATCTCCACACTGGTTTTCTTCGCCCTCAGCATCCTTACCAATTCCAACAACCGGCTGGCCATGGGTGAGGCCTTCATGTGGTTTGCCGCGGCGTTCGGCTTCTATTGTTTTTATGTTCGCCAGCAGAAGAACCTTGTCGCGCCGCGAACCTATTTTTAGGGCCTGCCGGCGCAGCACGTATCTGATCAGCCGGTTGCGGCCAATGCACCTTTGAGGCCCCGCTCAATTTCCCGATAATCGGGAAAGTCGATGCCAAAATCCACGGCTTATCGCCGGCAACCCGTTTGTTACGATCGACACAGATCACAGACGGGGGTTGTCACGGATATGCTGACGGACAGGCAGGCACGCGAAGCGGTGGAGCAGTACCGCGAGGAAGGATATGCGGTCGTTCGACAATTCGTCGACGGCGACGAGATGATCCGGCTGAAGAAGGAAACCGATGCGGTCTATGCCGATGGCCTCAAGCATCACGCCACTTTCCGGCACGGCAACCTGAATTTCCAGATCCTGCCTGAATCGGACTTTGGCCAACGATATGTGCTGCAGGCTTACTGGTTTTCCTGGATCAATTCCTATTTCGAGCAGTTCCGCCGCAATCCCGACTATCTGAAGCTGCTCGAGGGTCTGATCGGCCGCGACATAAAACAGATCGCCCAACAGCTGCACTGGAAGCCGCCCGGCGCCAATGTCACGGGTTATCGCTTCCACCAGGATCTGCGCTTCCGTAACCAGGCCGCCTTCGACAATGTCGCCGACGCCACCGTGACAACAGGCCTCGCGGTCGATCGGGCGACGCTGGACAATGGCTGTCTTCAGGTCGTGCCCGGCAGCCACAAGCTCGGCTATCTCGGCCTGTCGGACGAGGGAACCGGCGAGCTGATGAAGGGTCTGACCGCCGAAGAAGAGTTGCGCAAGGTCGGCATCGACCCGGCGACCATCGTTCCGCTGGTGCTGGAGCCGGGCGATCTTGCTTTATGGGGGCTGCTCACCGTGCACGGCTCCTCGCCCAACAGGTCACAGCACGACCGCGCCTTTGCACTGTCCAGCTATGTGCGGGCGGATACGACGCAACGTGGCGAATGGGCGTTCAGGGACGGTGTTTCGGTGCCGCTCGGCAAGACGCCGGCACTGTGCAAATACGAAAAGCTCTTCGAGGAGCCGGGACCGATGTACGACACCACCGCCTGGTGGAAATGACGCTGCCGCGTCGGGCGACGGGGGCAGCAGGGGCCTGGCGTTCGCGCCAGGCCCCTGACGGCGTTGGCCGGCAATCGGGCAGCATTTCAGGCGGTGAAGTCGGCCGACAGTTCGCGGATCAGGAAATCGACGAACGCGCGCACCTTGGCCGCAATATAGGTGCGGTGCGGATAGAG
>NZ_RZPF01000636.1:0-3856 GCF_004022735.1 Mesorhizobium sp. M7A.F.Ca.AU.001.01.1.1 | reverse complement strand
GTGTGATCCTGGCCGAGGTCACTGTCTACACACCCTTCATCCTGCGGCCGCTGCTCGCCGCCTTTTCGCTGGTCGACCGTGGCCAGATCGAAGCGGCGAGCGTGCTCGGCGCGCGGCCGTTTCGCATCGTTCGCCAGGTGATCCTGCCGGCGGCAATCCCGGCACTCATCGCCGGCGGCAGCCTCTGCCTGTTGTTGACTGTCAACGAATTCGGCATCGTGCTGTTCATCGGCGCCAAGGGCGTCATCACCCTGCCGCTGCTGATCTATGGCAAGGCGATCCAGGAATCGGCCTATCAGGTCGCCTGTATCATCGCCGTCGTCAACATCGCGCTGTCGCTCGGCCTGTTTGGCCTCTACCGTTTCGCCGCCGGCCGGTTGGGAGCCTAGCCCATGCTGGTCTGGTCACGCTCCGGTCGTCTTGTCCTGTGGGTGCTCTTCGCACTGATCTTCGGCGTGCTGTTCCTGGCGCCGCTCGCGGTCATCCTCCTGTCCAGCCTCGCCGACCAGTGGAACGGCGTGCTGCCCAACGGCCTGACGACGGAGCACTACACCGATGTCATTTCCGGTGCCGCCGGCAGAGCGGTCAAGGCCAGCCTGGTCACCGGCTTCCTGGCCAGCGCGCTGGCGCTGGTCAGCGGCACCTGGGCGGCCCTGTCGCTGCGCCTCCAGGGCCATGCCTTGCGGCGGCTGCTCGGCCTTTTGTTCTTCATCCCAAGCGCGGTCCCTTCGGTGTCTGTCGGCCTTGGCCTGCTGGTTGCCTTCAGCCATCCGCCGCTGCTGCTCAACGGCACGATCGCGATCGTCATGATCGCGCATTTCGTGCTGATCTCGGCTTTCACCTTCGGCAATGTCTCGGCTGGACTGGCGCGGCTTTCGCCCGACTTCGAGCAGGTGGCATCGAGCCTCGGCGCTCGCCCGGCCTACCGGCTTTGGCACGTCACACTGCCCTTGCTCGCACCCTATCTGGTTGCCGCCTTCGGTCTCAGTTTCGCGCTGTCGATGGGGGAACTCGGCGCCACCGTCATGGTCTACCCGCCGGGTTGGGTGACGCTGCCGGTCTCGATCTTCAGCCTTACCGATCGCGGCGACATCTTTGCCGGTGCGGCACTGACAATGATCCTGGTCGTGGCGACGCTGGTTCTCTTGCTCGGGCTGGAGCGCATTACCAAGCGCGCTACCGGCTCGTAGGACTTTCCCGAGTCTCAGCCCTGCGCCGGCCTGCGTTCGACGATGTAGATGTGGTCTGCCGCCAGCACCACGTCGCCGCGCTGGTTGATCACCTCGCACCGCTCGATCACCCGTCCTGAACCCGGCCGCTTGGGATCGTCTTCCTTGACCGCGATGGTGGTGCGCGTGCGGATTGTGTCGCCGATGAACACCGGCTTGATGAAGCGCAGCCGGTCGTAGCCGTAGGAAAAGGCGACAGGGTTAACGACGCTCGCGGTCAGCCCGATGCCGACGGAGAACACCAGCGTGCCATGCGCGATGCGCTGGCCGAATGGCGTCGTCTTCATGTACTCGGCGTCCATGTGGTGCGGAAAGAAATCGCCGGTGTGGCCGGCATGGACGATGAAGTCGGTCTCGGTGATGGTGCGGCCGCTTGTTAGGCGCGACGCGCCAATCTCGTAATCCTCGAAATACTTGATCTGTTCCATCAGGGTCTTTCCGCGATCGGCGTCGCCGGTGCCGCGCTCGACTGGTAGGCGGCCTCGACCAGCGCCATCGTGCTCCAGGCATCTTCGACGGGGCTTATCAGCGTATCATCTTCTCCGGTCGCAAAGCGCTGGACATTGGCCATGCGGCCGACGAAGGCATCGGGAAACCACTCGCCGGCCAAGGGCACGGCGATCCAGCCCGTTCCGCCCTTCGGACAGATCTCCAATACATCCGGTTCGCCTGTGGGATAATCGAGGTTGAGACCCAGCTTGAGATAGGCGGCACCCTCTGTGCCGCAGATGCGGAACTCGCAGGCCTGATGCCGGCGACCGAATTTGTGGTCGTGGTTGATCGACAGCGCGCAACGCACGGTGTCGCCATAGTCGAGAATGGCGCTGGTGCGCGTCTGCGCCACCTTATGGTTGGGATGGCCGAGCGTCTTGGCGTGCACGCCTCTGGGGTCGCCGAGCAACTGCCGGATCAGGTCGAGATAGTGGATCGAATGCATGGCGATCTCGACGCGCGGCGCCTTGAGCAGGAATTCCCAAAGCTCCCATGGTGTCGCCAGCGCCAGCCAGGCGTCGAAGTCGACGATCTCGCCGAGCCAGCCCTTGCCGATGGCATCCTTCAGCGCCAGCATCATTGGCGCGAAACGCAATTGGAAGTTCACCGCCGCGTGCAGCCTCCTGGCGCGGCAGATTTCGAGGATCGCGGTCGCCTCGGCAAGATTGCTGCCCATCGGCTTCTGGATCAGCGCCACCGCGCCGTCAGGCAAGGACTTCAGCACATCGGCATGATGCGACGGCGGGGTGGCAAGGTCGAAGATCGCGCCCTCGACAGCAGTCGCTTCTTCGACCGAGCCAAAGGCCGTCACGCCCCATTGGCTGGCCAGCTTTTCAGCCCTGACATGATCAGGATCATAAAGCCCGGCAACCGGAAAGCCGGCCTTCCGGTAGGCTGGGAAATGCGCGTCGCCGACGATCGATCCCGCGCCGAAGGTGACGATCGGCCGGGGTCTTGAGGGTTTTGGCCAGGATTGAACGAGCAAGGCAGGGTCGAAGCCGCCTTCAGTCATGATGGAAGACCTCATCCATCTCGGCCCACCACTCGCCCTCCTTGCGGGTCGCCAGCGGCTCCTGGCAGGGCATGCAGACGGCCCACCATTCCTGCGTCTTCGGGTCGGCCGCCATCTTGGCCATGTCGGCGGCATAGTCGGTGCCGTGGTATTCAAAATAGGAAAACAGCAGGTTCTCCGGCCGCTTCAGGTAGATCGAATAGTTCTTGATGTTGCAGGCCGAGATCATGGTCAGCACGCCGGGCCAGACGGCGGCATGGAGCCGAACATACTCATCGACCTTTTCCGGCTTCAGTCCGAGAATCATCCCCATCCGCTGCATATCAGTCTCCTATTTCGTGATCGCCGTGGTGAATTCGGCGATGCTCATGGCCTTGACCGCGTCCCAGTCCCAATCGATGCCGATGCCCGGTTCGTCGGGCGCCAGCGCCTGGCCATCTTCGATGCGCATGCGCTTGCCGGTCAACTGGTCGAGCTGCGGAATGTACTCGACATATCGGCCGTTCTGAACAGCGCAGGTCAGGCTGACATGCAGTTCCATCAGGAAATGCGGGCAGACCGGAATGTCGAAGGCCTCTGCCGCGTGCGCAATCTTGAGCCAGGGCGTGATGCCGCCGATACGGCCGACATCGACCTGCACGATCGAGCAGGCGCCTTTCTGCATGTACTCGCGAAAATGGCGGAGGGAGTAGAGCGACTCGCCGATGGCGATCGGCGTCGGCGTCGAGTTCGACAACCGCACATGCCCGTCGATGTCGTCGGCCGGCAGCGGTTCCTCGATCCAGGCGAGGTCGAGCTCACGCAGCCTCGCAGCGCGCCGGATCGCTTCGTCGACCGAAAACCCCTGATTGGCGTCGGTCATGATCTCGTAGCCGTCGCCGACCGCCTTGCGCACCGCCGACAGGCGGGCAAGATCCTCCGACCCGTGCGGCCTGCCGATCTTGACTTTCGAGCCGCGAAATCCCTTCGCCTTGGCGGCCAGCGCATCGTCGACCAGCGCCTGCGTCTCGATGTGCAGCCAACCGCCTTCGGTGGTGTAAAGCGGACAACGATCCTTGGCGCCGCCGGCCAGTTTCGACAAAGGGAGGGTTTGCTTCGTGGCCCGAGGATCCCAGAGTGCGGT
>NZ_RZPF01000635.1:0-3878 GCF_004022735.1 Mesorhizobium sp. M7A.F.Ca.AU.001.01.1.1 | reverse complement strand
GGCCAGGAGCTTGCCCGACAGCGTCGACAGGATGACGCCCTTGCCGGAATAGCCATGCGCGAAATAGACCTCGCCATAGTGCCCGACATGCGGCAGCCTGGATGTCGTCACCGACACCAGCCCGCCCCAGGCGTGATCGATGCGGCAGCCCTGAAGTTGCGGGAAGGTGGCTTCCATATGCGGCCGCACGAAGCCGGCGATATCGGCCGGCGGTGACGGCGTGTAGCGCTCGCCGCCGCCGAACAGCAGCCGGCCGTCCGCCGACATCCGGTAATAGTTGACGACGAAGCGTGTGTCGGACACCGCGACATTGGCCGGGATGACATTGCGCTTGCCCTCCAGCGGCTCGGTGGCGACGATGTAGTTGCCAACCGGCATGATGCGGCTGTTGACGCGCGGCTCCAGCCCATCGAGCAGAGCGTCACCGGCCAGCACGACATGTTTTGCACGCACCGATCCCTTTGCCGTCGAGATCCGGATCGAAGGCTCACGCTCCAGCTTCACCGCCACCGAATTCTCATGGATGACGACGCCGGCAGCAATCGCCGCGCGGGCAAGGCCGAGCGTGTAGTTCAGCGGATGCATGTGGCCGCCGAGCGGCTCATACATCGCGCCATGATAGGGTGTGTCGACCTTGGCTCGGGCTTCCGCCGCCGACAGGATTTCGGCGTGCGGGAACTTCATCACCGTAGCCAGGCACTCGACCTCTTCCTCGAGATCCTTGAGGTCGGAACCGTTGACCGCGCCGACCAGATGGCCGGTCAGCCTGAGATCGCAATCGATGGCATGGCGCTCGATGATGTCGAGCACCAGCCCACGCGCCTCGAACGCAAGATCGAACAGCACCTTTGCCCGCTCCGGCCCGTAGAGCTTGACCAGGCCCTTGGCGCCCTTGCGCAGGCCGGGGATCATCTGGCCGCCATTGCGGCCCGACGCCCCCCAACCGATCTTGCCGCCTTCGAGCAGCACCACCTTCAACCCGCGCTCGGCGGCGTGAAGGGCGGCCGACAGGCCGGTGCAGCCGCCGCCGACGACAACCAGGTCGGTGTCGACGTCGCCGACCAGCGCCGGATGGTCCGGCGCCGGATTGGCGGTGGCGACATAATAGGATTTTGCGATATCGAGGCCCGAATTGAAGCCCGTTGAACTGGAAGCCATGATCACACCTTCAGCAGAAGGGGGGCGCGTTCCCAGCTCGTCAACACGCCCTGGAACAGGTCGAGCTCGACGCTCTTTACGCGCAGATAAGTCTGGAAGAAATCCTCGCCGAGCAGTTCCCGCACCGGGCCGCAAGCCTCGAAACGATCGAGCGCCTCCTCCATCGTCTTCGGCAGCGTGCTCTTGATCTTGTAGGCATTGCCCGACGCCTCGGGCGAGCGCGCCAGTTTCTGCTCGACGCCGAGATAGCCGGCAAGCAGCGAGCCGGCGATCGCCAGGTAAGGATTGGAATCCGCGCCCGGAAGCCGGTTCTCCACCCGCCGCGCGGCGCGGCCGCCGGCCGGCACGCGCAGGCCGCAGGAGCGGTTGTCATGCGACCATTCGATGTTGGCCGGCGCGCTGTGGTTCGGCCTGATGCGGCGGAACGAGTTCACGTTGGGCGCGAACAGCGGCATGATTTCGGGGACATATTTCTGCAGGCCGCCGATGAAGTGGCCAAACATTGCGGTGTCGGCATCGTCGCTGCCGGCAAACAAAGTCCTGCCGGCCTCGTCGATGACCGACATGTGCAGATGCATGGAGCTGCCGGCCTGTGCGGCGATCGGCTTGGCCATGAAGGTGGCGTGCATGCCGCTTTGCTGCGCGGCCTGGCGCGTCAGCCGCTTGAACAGCAGCACCTTGTCGGCCAGCGGCAGCGCATCGCCATGCAGGAAGTTGATCTCCAACTGCGCGGTTCCCGACTCATGGATCAGCGTGTCGAGCGGCAGGCCGGCCGCCGCCGCATAATCGTAAATGCGGCGGATCACCGGCTCGAACTCCTCGAGCCCGGCCATATCGTAGGGATGCTGCACGGTCTCGGCGCGGCCATTGGCGCCGACCGGGGCGGTCAGCGGACGGTCCGGATCCGGATTGGGCGCGGTGAGATAGAATTCCACCTCGGGCGCCACCACCGCCCGCCAGCCGCGCTTGGCGTAGAGGTCGAGCACGGCCCTGAGCACATGGCGCGGCGAGGCCATCCAGGGCCGGCCGTCCATATGGAAGGCATCGGCAAAGACATAGGCCTTGCCGGGAGCGGCACCCGGCGCCAGGCAGAGCGTCGATACATCAGGCACCATGCGCATGTCCGGATCCGAATAGGCAAAACCCTCGTCGATCGAGCCGGAATAGCGGCCGTCGATGCTGACCAGGAAAGCGCTGCTCGGCAGATAGAGCGCGCGGTCTTCAAGCGCCTGGAGGAATTTGGCCGTCGGCAAGGCCTTGCCGCGCAGGACGCCGTTCATGTCGGGCACCAGGCACTCGACTTCGTTGATGCCGTGCCGGGCCAGCCAGGCCTTGGCATCGTTGCCGCTGGAGAGCGAGATGTTCGTGTTGTTGTCAGGCATTTTCGTTCAAATCCGTATCAGAGAGAGTATGGCTTGCGCGGCCGCATCCGTTCCGGGTTTCAGCGCCATTTGGGCTGCATTGTCCTTGAGGCGGGCGCGCATGGCATCGTCGGCCAGCAGGCCGAGAATGGCTTTCTCCAACACTCCTTCGGTCCAGCCGTCACGGCCGATATGGTCGCCGGTGCCGGTCTCTTCGGCGCGTTGCGCGTTGTCGTGTCCATCCCAGCAATAGGGCATGATCAGCGACGGCACGCCGAAGCGCAGCGCTTCGCAAAAACTGTTGTTGCCGCCGTGATGGATGAACAGATCCGACTTCGCCACCACCGAGGGCTGCGGAAACCAGGCGTCGAGATAGACATTGTCCGGCACCGCGCGGTAAGCGTCGCGCAGGCCGCCGGCATTGACGATGAAGCGCGCCGGCAGCCTGTCGAACACCACCAGCATGCGCTCGATCAGGCCGACATCCATGGCACCCAGGCTGCCGAAGCTGACATAGACCAGCGGCCCGCCATTGCGCGGGAACACCGGCACCTCGAACGGCCCTTCAGAACGCACGCAGCCCTCGAGATAGACGAAGCGCGCGGGGTCGAGCGGCTCGGCACGCTCGCGGCGCACGATCGTCGGCGTCAGCAGCAGGTTGAGATCGGGCGACGTCTCGAGGAACTGACCCTTCGGCAGCGGCCCCAGTCCGGCATCCGCCCGGAAGCGGTTGAAGCGGTCATGCGCCGGCGCGCAAGCCGCCAGATACCTGGCCTCGAACGCCGCGCGTTGCGGGTCGTCCACGCCAAGCCCCGACAGATAGGGCGGCACATTGGCGTCCGGCAGCTCGGTCTCGGCGCAGGAGACGACGCGCACCCACGGACAGCCGGCGGCGGCGATCGCCGGGAACATGATGACATTGTCGAGCACCACGGCATCCGGCTTGAGCCGTGCCAGCAATTGGCGCAGCGGCGCCTCGGCATTGACCGCGGTGTCGACGATGGCCTGCCAGGTCGGAGCGACATAGGTCTCAAGCTGGTCGATCGGGCTCAGCCTGAAATGCGGCAGGTGCCGGCGCACGAAAGCCTGCCAGTAGCTCTGACGTTGGCTCTCGCTCAGCGGCTCGTCGGTTGGCAACTGGTATTCCTGGAAACCATAGTCGGCAAAGACGCCGGAGAAACCGGCATGGCAGATGAAGACGGGCCGGGCGCCTTTCGCACGCAGCGCCTGCGCGATGCCGACGCAATTCAACGCCGCGCCGAAGCTTGCTTCGGGAAACAGCGCGATGGTCGGGCTGGCTTTACGCGTCAATTAATCCTCGTCATTCCGGCCGGCTGATCGTGCCGAACAGCGCGGGAG
>NZ_RZPF01000634.1:0-3884 GCF_004022735.1 Mesorhizobium sp. M7A.F.Ca.AU.001.01.1.1 | reverse complement strand
GCGCGGAAGCCGCCAAAGGCTCCGTCTGCCAGATCGCCAACGACAATGGCGGCGGCCAACTGGTCATTTCCGGCGCCAGGGCCGCGGTCGAACTGGCGGCGAAACTGTGCACTGAGAAAGGCGCCAAGCGCGCACTGATGCTGCAGGTGTCCGCGCCCTTCCATTCGGCGCTGATGGCGCCGGCCGCGAACGTTATGCGCGACGCACTCGCCGGTGTGACAAAGAATGCGCCGGTCGTTCCCGTCCTCTCCAATGTCACGGTCAGCCCGACCAGCGATCCGGACGAGATCGCCCGCCGCCTGGTCGAGCAGATAACCGGCCGCGTACGCTGGCGCGAGACCGTGGAGTGGTTCGGCGCAAATGGCGTCACCACGCTTTACGAGATTGGCGCCGGCAAGGTGCTTTCGGGATTGGCGCGGCGCATCAACCGCGACATCGCCACTGCGTCGGTCGGCTCGGCGGCTGAGGTCGAGGCAACGCTAGCAGCGCTTGCATAAAGCCCTATTTGATCCCATTCCCTGCAAAGGGGTGTTCTCTTCTCAATCAGGAGACAAAAATGTTCGAATTGACTGGCCGCAAGGCGCTCGTCACCGGCGCATCGGGAGGCATCGGCGAGGCGATCGCCCGGATGCTGCATGCGCAAGGCGCGATCGTCGGCCTGCATGGCACCCGCGTCGAGAAACTGGAGGCGCTGGCTAGCGAGCTTGGCGACCGGGTCAAGCTGTTCCCGGCCAATTTGTCCAACCGTGACGAGGTCAAGGCGCTCGGCCAGAAAGCCGAGGCCGATCTCGAAGGCGTCGACATCCTGGTCAACAACGCCGGCATCACCAAGGACGGGCTGTTCGTGCGCATGTCGGATGCCGATTGGGACAGCGTGATCGAGGTCAATCTGACCGCCGTTTTCCGGCTCACCCGCGAACTCACCCATCCGATGATGCGCCGCCGCCATGGCCGCATCATCAACATCACCTCGGTGGTCGGCGTGACCGGCAATCCCGGCCAGACCAATTACTGCGCCTCCAAGGCCGGCATGATCGGCTTCTCCAAGTCGCTGGCGCAGGAGATCGCCACCCGCAACATCACAGTTAACTGTGTTGCACCAGGCTTCATCGAATCGGCAATGACCGACAAGCTCAACGACAAGCAGAAAGAGGCGATCATGGCGGCGATCCCGACGCGGCGCATGGGCACCAGCGTCGAAGTCGCGTCCGCCGTCGCTTATCTCGCCTCCAACGAAGCCGCCTACGTCACCGGCCAGACCATCCACGTAAATGGCGGCATGGCTATGATTTGAACGAGGTTCTGCAGCAACGCCGGCGGGTTGTGTAAAGAGACCATTTCGGCTTGGACCTCAGCTATTTTTCGTGTAATGCGGCCCGCAACCCGGCGGTTCGGGCAAAAATCGGTCCGTAGTCGTTGCGTTTCCGGCAGGACCATCTTTCAGCTTGATTAGCGGCATTCTGCCCGCTAACGAAGACAGACAAACAAAAGACGAGGATGCCCAAATGAGTGACACCGCAGAGCGCGTCAAGAAGATCGTCATCGAGCACCTTGGCGTCGATGCCGACAAAGTGACGGAGCAGGCGAGCTTCATCGATGATCTGGGCGCCGACAGCCTCGACACGGTCGAACTCGTCATGGCGTTCGAAGAAGAATTCGGCGTCGAGATCCCCGACGACGCGGCCGAGACCATCCTGACCGTCGGCGATGCCGTGAAGTACATCGACAAGGCTTCGGCCTGACGCTTTCTGCAGTCATCACCGGGGAGGACCTGCGATGAGGCGTGTCGTCGTCACGGGCCTTGGCTTGCTGTCGCCGTTCGGCATGGGCTTCGAGCACAGCTGGAAGGAGCTTCTGACCGGCCGCAGCGCTGCCAAGCGCATCACCGAGTTCGAGGTGGAGGACCTTGCTTGCAAGATCGCCCACGTCATTCCGCGTGGTGACGGCAGCAATGCCACCTTCAATCCCGAGGCCGTGCTCGAGCCGAAGGAATTGCGCAAGATCGGCGACTTCATCCTGTACGGGATTGCCGCCGCCGACGAGGCGCTGAAGGATTCCGGCTGGGAACCCAAGACGCATGAAGAGCAATGCGCCACCGGCGTCCTGATCGGCTCCGGCATCGGCGGCATCGAGGGCATCGCCGAGAACGCGATGATCCTCAAGGAACGCGGCCCGCGCCGCATCAGCCCCTTCTTCATCCCGGGCCAGATCATCAATCTCGTCTCCGGGCAGGTTTCGATCCGGCACGGGCTGAAAGGCCCGAACCATGCCGTCGTCACGGCCTGTTCGACCGGCGCGCACGCCATTGGCGATGCTGCCCGGCTGATCATGTGGGGCGATGCCGACGTGATGGTCGCCGGTGGCGCCGAAGCGCCGGTGACGCGGCTGTCGATCGCCGGGTTCGCCGCATGCCGGGCACTGTCGACGGAACGCAATGATTCGCCGCAAACGGCGTCGCGCCCCTATGATCGCGACCGCGACGGCTTCGTCATGGGCGAGGGCGCCGGCGTTGTCGTGCTCGAGGAGCTCGAACATGCCAAAGCACGCGGCGCCAAGATCTATGCCGAGGTGACGGGTTATGGTCTCACCGGCGACGCGCATCACATCACGGCGCCCGCCGAGGATGGCGATGGTGCCTTCCGTTGCATGACGGCGGCACTCAACCGGGCCAAGCTTACGCCTGCCGACGTCGACTACATCAACGCGCACGGCACCTCGACCATGGCCGACACGATCGAGCTCGGCGCTGTCGAGCGGCTTGTCGGCAATGCCGCATCGAAGATCTCGATGTCGTCGACCAAGTCGTCGATCGGCCATCTGCTTGGGGCGGCCGGTGCCGCCGAAGCGATCTTCTCGATCCTTGCCATCAGGGACAATGTCGCGCCGCCGACCATCAACCTCGACAACCCCGAACGCGAAACCGCGATCGACCTGGTGCCGAACAAGCCGCGCGCCCGCCAGATCGACGTGGCGCTGTCCAATTCGTTCGGCTTTGGCGGGACCAATGCGTCGCTGGTCTTCCAGCGCTACAATGGCTGATCGTCCGGCTGCCGGGCGACGCTTTGGCGTGCCGTCAATTTTGCCATATTCGCCTCTACTCTGCCGCTGGGGATTCGTTGGGCGATCAAACGGTAGGGCGAAATGAACACAAATCCGGCAGGCAACGGAGAATTCGGGCAACGGCCGGCAACATCCGGACCGATCGTGCCGAAAACGGCCAGCGAGGCGTTGCGGCCAGAGGCCGGCACGCCGCCGCCGAAGCGCTCGCGTGCGTCACGCAGCCAGGTCGTCGTGTTCATGAACTTCGTCATCTCCTCGGTGATGCTGGTGGTTCTGGCGGCCGGCGTCGCGGTCTATTTCGGCAAGCAGGAATTCACCGAGCCCGGACCCTCCGCTAATGGCGATACCTTCCTGGTCAAGCCGAACACCGGCGTCCAGGATATCGCCGACCAGCTCGAACGCCGCGGACTGATCAGTGATGCCCGGGTATTCCGCCTTGGCGTGCGCGCCTTCGGCAATGATTCGGCGCTGAAAGCCGGCGAGTACGAGATCAAGCCCAGGGCTTCCATGCGCGATATCATGGAGCTTCTGAAGAGCGGCAAGTCGGTGATGTATTCGCTGACCATCCCTGAAGGACTGACTGTCGACCAGGCATTGCAGCGCATCGCCAAGGAGACTGCCTTGAGCGGCGACATGCCGGCAACCACGCCGCCGGAGGGCAGCCTCGCCACCGACACGCTGCGCTTCACGCGCGGCGCGACACGCCAGCAGATGGTCGACAAGCTGCTTGCGGATCAGAAGAAGCTGGTTGACGATGTCTGGCAGCGGCGCGCGCCGGACCTGCCGCTGGCCAACGTCGAGGAGTTCGTCACGCTGGCTTCGAT
>NZ_RZPF01000633.1:0-3891 GCF_004022735.1 Mesorhizobium sp. M7A.F.Ca.AU.001.01.1.1 | reverse complement strand
AGATAGCGACGCGCTTCGGCCGTGACCCACGCGCTGCAAGGCCTTTCGAGGGACTGCGCATCCTCGACATCGGTTGCGGCGGCGGACTTTTGTGCGAGCCGATGGCGCGGCTTGGCGCCGAGGTTGTGGGCGCGGATGCCTCCGAAACCAACATCGAAGTGGCCAAGCTGCACGCCGCCGAAGGCAATGTCAGCGTCGACTATCGCGCCACGACGGCCGAGGACCTTGCCGACGCCGGCGAGAAATTCGACGTCATCCTCAACATGGAAGTGGTCGAGCATGTCGCCGACATCGACCTGTTCGTCGCCAAATGCGGCGAGATGGTGCGGCCCGGCGGCATCATGTTCGTGGCCACCATCAACCGCACGCTGAAGGCGCTGGGCTTAGCCATCATCGGCGCCGAATATGTGCTGCGCTGGCTGCCGCGCGGCACCCACCAGTTCGGCAAGCTGGTGCGCCCGGAAGAGCTCGAAAAGGCGCTTGGCGGCGCCGGCCTGACCATCATCGACCGCACCGGCGTCACCTACAATCCGCTGGCCGACCGCTGGGCGCGGTCGAAGGACATGGACGTCAACTACATGGTCCTGGCGGAAAAAGGCTCGGTCTGATCTATTCAGAATTCAGCGGCCTGTAGCCGCCGCGCCAGTAGATCAGCGCCTGGCCGGCATCGGACGTGCGCACGGCCTCGACCGAACCGATGACGATGGAATGCGTGCCGCGATCGATCATTTCATCGAGGCTGCAGTCGAATGCGGCCACCGCATCCGAAAGCAGCAAAGCTCCGGTCTTGAGCGTCACCCATTCGGCGCCCTCATAGCGGTCCTTGCCCTTGATGCCGCCGAAGCCGGAGAACCGCTCGGCCACGCGCTGATGCTGGGGGCCAAGCGAGTTGACGCCGAAATGCCGGTAGCGTTCGATCACCGGCCAGGTCGACGATGACCGGTTGACACAGGCGATCACCTTGGGCGGCTCGGCCGACAGCGAGACGACCGAAATGACCACCAGACCGGAGCGATCCTCGCCGGTGCCGGCGGTGATGACGCTGACATTGCCGACGATCAGCCGCATCGCGGCGCGAAAATCAGCTACATCGACGGCAGTCCCCTCGGATGTCTTCGGTTCGGTCATGGCTTGCTCCAGAGCACGATTCCAAAAAGGGAAAGGTCCTCGGAAAAGACCACGCTCAAACAAGAAGATAAAGCAGATCTGGATACAAATTCAGGTGAGATCGGCTCCAGGCGCGAAGGCAGTTCGGATCCCCTGCGACCGCTCACGCCTTCTGGCTTTGTGCCCTGGTGGTGATGAACACGCCGGCAGTGATGATGAGCGCGCCTGCCCAGGTCAGCAGTTGATAGTGCTCGCCGAGGAAGAGGGTTCCGGCAAACAGGCCGACGGCCGCCGCCACATAACCGATCTGGCTGAGATAGACCGGACCGCCGACCGCCTGCAGCCGGAAGAAGAACGCGAACATCGCCGATGCCGACGCAACCTGCGCGACGACGACCAGCGGCACGCCGCCGAGTGGGACGAAAGCTTCGCCGCCGAACAGGAGGAGAATGCCGGCAAGCAGCATCGCCGCCGACGCCAGATGGCTGCCGACGGCAAGCTCGATCGGGCCGGTACCGTCCGGCCAGTCGACCGTGCGATAGATGTTGCCGGCGGCAAGGCTGACCGGGATGAGCAACCCCATCGCCACCCAGAACAAATCGGCCGGCTGGCCGGCCTCGCCGCGCGTCACCGCGACCATGACGGCGCCGACGAAGCCGACGGCGATGCCGGCAATGCCCAGCATGTTGGGGCGCCGGACACGCAGCAGGATCGAGAACACCAGCGTGATGACCGGCGACAGCGTGAACATGATGCCGGTGTAGCCGGCGCCCAGATGCGGGATGGCCGAGAACATCAGGAGATTGGGGACAGCATAGGACACCGCGGCGGTGACGAAGAAATAGCGCAATTTGTGCGCGGTGAGCCGGACCCGCTTGCCGCGAGCCAAGAGCATGCACAGCAAGACCCCGCCGGCGCCGAGCGAGATGACGAAGGCCCAGACCATGGCCGGCACGCCGGCAGCCGTGGCGAGCTTGCCGAACGGCAGCGTCAGGCCGAGCAGGCCGCCGGTGACGACCAGCAGGCCGAGCGCCGAATCCCAGAGAAGCTTCATTGACCGAATCCTGTAGCGCGGCTCTTGGCCGGCATTGCATCTTGCAGTAAGATAACGGAAAGATTCTTAACGTCAAGATAAATGATGGTGAGACAGTTGGACAGGGCAGCACGGGCGATCGAGCAATGGAAGCGGGAACGACCCGATCTGGACGTCTCGCCGATGGGTGTGCTCGGGCGGCTGAACGAGGCCGCCTCGCTGATCGCCCGCGAGCGCCTGGCGCCGTTGTTTGCCCGTTATGGATTGCAGTCCGGGGAATTCGACGTGCTGGCAACGCTGCGCCGCTCTGGATCACCCTACGCCCTGACGCCGACCGCCCTCTATGAAGCGACGATGGTGACGTCAGGCGCCATGACCAACCGGCTCGACCGGCTCGAAACGTCCGGATTGATCCTGCGCGGGCCGCACCCCAACGATCGGCGCGGCATTGTCGTGCGGCTGACCGAAAAGGGTCTCGCGTTGATCGATGAGGCTATTGCCGCCCATGTTGCCAACGAGCATGAGATTCTTTCCGGCCTGACACCGGCCGAACGGGAGACGCTCTCTCGGCTGCTTGAGAAATTGATCGGGAGCGTGAGCTAAGCCGGGTCAGTTCGTAGGCTGCGGCGAGAACCGGCGCCGGTGTTTCCAGCGGCGGTATGATACGGTGAGGTCGACAAGCCGGGTCGGCATGTTGAGGTAGAGCAGAGCATCCCGCAAACCGCTGAGATAGCGCTCACTCATCGCCTTGTCGGAAAAGTCCGGCATGGCCTCGAGTGTCGCTTCGGCTTGCTGGCTCCGGCCCTTTCCGGTCGGCAATCTGGCCGCAAAGGCTATTTCTCGACGCAGACAGACCTGCTCCACGCGATCCCGCAGCGCCTCTTCGTAGCCGATACCACATCGCATAAGCCGCGCGTGGGTGGCTTCATGGACGATAATCGAAGCGACCAATTCCGGCGTCGTCCTTTCGCTGATGATATGGCGCTCGTCCAATTCGCATGCCTTGGAAGAGTTTGCCCATTGCGCGACGGAAGCAGGAAGGGTTGTGACAAATACCTGTCTTACGTCACCAAGCAGCCGTCTGTAGCGCACTGGATCAAAATCACGAATAAGCTGAAGCGCCTCGACGATCTTGTCGGTGCCCTTGTCGCTGATGATGAGCAACCCGTCGATCGTTCGGGTACCGCTAAGCTTGACGGCGCCCCAGCGGGCCAATCGGCCAACGACGGCTCTTATGCTGCGTCGCGGCTCAATCGCTTCTGGGTCGCGCAAAGCTCCCTCGGAACTCAGTTGCGGTCGTCCGGAAACACCGGGATCGGCATGAACTCGACGCCGTCCTCGACCAGGCTCTTGGCTTCGTCCAGCGTCGCCTCGCCATAGATGCCACGCGGGTCGCTCTCGCCGAAATGGATCTTTCGCGCTTCCTCGGCGAACTTGTCGCCGACATAATCGGCATTCTCGCGCACCTTCTCGGCCATCGCCTTGAGCTGCGCCAAAGCCTGCTTCTGCGCCTCGCCCATGGCCAGCGCTATGGTTTCCTGCTTGCGCGCCGTGGAGACGGCCGGCGCCATCAGTGCTTTCTGCACCTTGTGCGAACCGCAGCTCGGGCAATCGACGAAGCCGCGCTTCTTCTGGGTGTCGAAATCGTCGTTGCTGCGGAACCAGCCTTCGAATTCGTGCTCGTGCTCGCAGATCAGGGCAAAACGGATCAAGAGGCTGCACCCCTGAGCCGCGGCGCCTCGCCCGAGCCG
>NZ_RZPF01000632.1:0-3900 GCF_004022735.1 Mesorhizobium sp. M7A.F.Ca.AU.001.01.1.1 | reverse complement strand
ATCTGGGACGAATCAGGAGGCCGAAAAATGCCGGGTGAGGATGGTGTCCCCGGACCGGTTTCCGGACCCAATTCGCGACAACCGACGCTCAACGCGAAAGGCGGGCTTTCGGTTCGCAGCACGCGCCGCGTGCAGGAATTCCTGAACGAGAACTTCACGCGCAAGCTGGCGCTTGCCGAGATGGCCGCGGTTTGCGGTCTTTCACCCTATCACTTCATGCGGGCTTTCTCGAGGACGTTCGGGGTGCCGCCGCATCAATATGTTCTCGATTTGCGGCTGGACCTCGCTGAAAGGCTGCTTGCCGACAGCCGCATGACCATCACGGACATCGCTCATTCCTGCGGATTTTCGAGCCAGAGCCATTTTACCACCGCCATGAAGAAATACCGGCAGGTGACGCCGCTGCAGCTACGGGTGGGCAAGCTTAACGCCAAGGTTAGATGAGACGGCGCTCATGGAATTGCTTGTTTGCCTAGTTTTAAAGCAGTCTCTAAGGTAACGAGCTGTTAACCTCTGCCGGTTTGCTCCGATCTTTTCTCACAAGACAGCAATTTCGTGAAATACCGCGGGCAGGAATCATGTCTTCCTGCGATAGAGCGGAATTGTCAGACATTTCGTGCCGGCCAGCGGAGAGGGACCATGACCGACAATCAGATTTCGAACGGCTCGCTTCTAGTTCAGCATCGCGCGGCGCATTTCGCCGGGCACTGGATCGCGAATGGCGATCCTCGCTCCCGCTCGGTTCGCCGCCGCTTGATGGCGGTGCTGCGCATGGCTCATAGCGTGCTTGGCATGGGGCGCAAGCGCCTGGGGCTGGGGACGCTGGGCGTCGGCGGGATGTCGGCGGCGGCCGCGATGCTGGGCGCCTTCGCGATCGGCATGGCTGCGACGCCAGCTCAGGCGCAATATCAGGCCGGCGGCGGGTCCGCGACAGGCGGCAACGCCGTCGCCATCGGTAATGGTGCCACCTCAAATGGCAATAACAGCGTGGCGTTGGGCATCTCCAACAGTGCAACGGGCGACGGCACGATCGCCATCGGCTATGCGATGGGTGTCAATGGCCTCAATGCCATAGGCATAGGTGTCATCTCCGGCGCGAACGGCGTCAACGCCCTCGCGATAGGCGGGAACGCCCAGGCTGTCGGAGACGGAGCAAGCTCCATTGGCGTCAACTCGGTCGCAGCCGCAGGCTCGGCCGCCTTTGGCCTGAACGCGCGCGCCGACGGAACGAACTCGACGGCGATCGGCTATGTTACCCGGGCGACCGGGCTGCGCGCCACCGCGCTCGGGTTTGGGGCGACAGCGTCCGGGCTGGATGCGCTTGCCCAAGGGAATAGCGCCGTCGCAAGCCAGCAGAACTCTATCGCCATCGGCTTCCAGGCGACCTCGACCGCGATCAACGCCATCAATCTTGGCAACCGAACCGCAGCGGGAAAGGGCGCCCTTCAAGAGAGCGCCGTCGCCATCGGCACGGACGTGCTGGCGTCTCAGGTTGACAGCATTGCGATCGGGCGCCAAAGCCAGTCGACGGGCACGAGCGCCACGGCGATGGGTAGGAACGCCGGCGCCTGGGGCAACCAGTCTATCGCGCTCGGCCTAGGCGCGCAGGCGGGCGTTCAGGCCAACACGGCCTTGCCCAACAGCATCGCGATCGGCACCAATGCGGTCTCTTCCGGCGGTTTCGCTACCGCAATGGGCGCTTCCTCGGTTGCGAGTGGTACCAGTTCGACAGCCGTGGGCTTCCAGGCCCAAGCCGCCGGCCTCAATGCCGCCGCCGTCGGTCCCCAGGCAAATGCATCGGCGTCAAACTCGGCGGCGTTCGGCAACGTCGCCACGGCTTCGGGCAATTTCGCATTGGCCCTGGGCAATTCGGCCGTGTCGAGTGGAGTAGGCTCGGTCGCGGCGGGCTCGGGAGCCCAGGCCACGGACGTCTCGGCGACCGCGCTCGGCAACAACGCCACCGCGACCGCAGCGAGCGCGAGCGCGCTAGGCTTGGGCGCCACGGCGAGCGGCATAAACAGCACCGCGGTTGGTAAGTCGGCCAATGCGAGCGCGCAGGACGCCATCGCCATGGGCACGAGCGCCAAGGCCGATTCCGCCGAGGCGGTGGCCATGGGCACCAATGCGGTGGCGACCGGCGGCAAGGCGGTCTCGATCGGGTCCGGCAACACCGCCTTTGGCAACGGCGCGGTCTCCATCGGCGATCCCAGCTATGCCAGCGGCACCGGCGCCTTCACCGGCGGCGCCAACAACATCGCCAACAGCGACGGCACCGCGACCGCCACCGCCGCCAACCAGGCCAACGGTGCTGTCGCCATCGGCAACAACAACAAGGCGATCGGACAAGGCTCCGTGGCGCTGGGCAACGGCTCGACCGCCGGTGCGGCCGGCCTCGCGGGCAATGTCGCGCTCGGCAATGGCGCCTCGGCAGCAGCGAGTTCCGGCGATGTCGCGCTCGGCTCTGGCTCGGTGACCGCGACGGCGGTCGGCACGGCCAGTGGGGTGGTCAACGGCACGACCTACGCCTTCCAGGGCACCAACCCGACCTCGACGGTCAGCATCGGCGCGCCCGGTGCGGAGCGCACCATCACCAATCTGGCGGCGGGGCGGATCAGCGCGCTCTCGACCGACGCGATCAACGGCTCGCAGCTCTTCGCCACCAATCAGGCCGTCGACGCCATTGGCGCCGTCGTCAACAACATCAATGTCGGCGGCATCAAGTATTTCCACGCCAATTCGACGGCGGCGGATTCGTCGGCGACGGGTGCGGAATCGGTTGCGATCGGACCTCTCTCGACTGCGGCAGGGGCGAACGCCATCGCGGCCGGCAACAATGCGAGTGCCTCCGGCCTCGACGCAACGGCGTTTGGATACATATCCAAGGCCTCGGGCGACTTCAGCACCGCCGTCGGACCGAATGCCAACGCGACAGGCTTGTCCAGCACCGCGGTCGGCCAGAACGCGTTTGCTACCGCCGGGCAAGCGACCGCTCTCGGCAAGCAAGCGAATGCCAGCGCCGCGGATGCGGTCGCGTTGGGACCCAACGCCACAGCCGGCAACGCAGGCGCCGTGGCGCTCGGCTCCGGCAGTGTCACCGACGTCGCCGTCGGCACGCCCAGCGCGGTGATCAACGGCACGACCTACGCCTTCCAGGGCACTACTCCGACCTCGACGGTCAGCATCGGCGCGGCCGGTGCGGAACGCACCATCACCAATGTCGCCGCGGGGCGGATCAGCTCGACGTCGACCGATGCGATCAACGGTTCGCAGCTCGCCGCCACCAACCAGGCCGTCGACGCCATCGGCGCCGTCGTCAACAACATCAATGTCGGCGGCGGCATCAAGTATTTCCATGCCAACTCGACGGCGGCGGACTCTTCGGCGACGGGCACGGACTCGGTCGCGATCGGACCCGTCGCGACCGCAACGGGGACGAACGCCATCGCGGCCGGTGTCAATTCGAGCGCCTCCGACGCCAACGCCTCGGCCATCGGCAGCGGCGCCGTCGCATCGGCGCTCGACGCAACGGCGATGGGCTACATATCCAAGGCCTCGGGCCAATTCGCCACCGCCGTCGGCGCCAACGCCAATGCCACAGGCCTGTCCAGCACGGCGATCGGCCAGAACGCGTTCGCAACCAACGCTCAAGCGACCGCTCTCGGCAAGCAAGCGAATGCCAGCGCCGTCGATGCGCTGGCGCTGGGCGCCAACGCCACCGCCGCCAACGCAGGCGCCGTGGCGCTCGGCTCGGGCAGTGTCACCGACGTCGCTGTCGCCACGCCGAGCACCGTGATCAACGGCACGACCTATGCCTTCCAGGGCACCAATCCGACCTCGACGGTCAGCGTCGGCGCGGTCGGTGCGGAACGCACCATCACCAATGTCGCCGCGGGGCGGATC
>NZ_RZPF01000631.1:0-3908 GCF_004022735.1 Mesorhizobium sp. M7A.F.Ca.AU.001.01.1.1 | reverse complement strand
GATCTGGGCCGCGTCATGAACGCCGTCAACGAGGTTTCGTTCGGCGAGATCTACGTGAACCGGATCGGACCGGAAATGCTGCAGGGTTTCCATGTCGGCTTCCGCGAAAGCGGACTGGGCGGCGACGACGGCGTGCATGGGCTCGAGAGCTACATGCGCAAGAAGACGGTCTACGTGAACTATTCGGGTGCCGCCACGGCGGCATTGATGCCTTACGGGCGCTGAACAGCGCCCAACCAGTACGACCAGCCAGGTCGCCACCCGGCCGCTACGGCCGTTTCATATGATCGGGAGGAATGAAATGTACTATCGTGGATTTATGGCGGCCGCCTTGGCCTTGGCGCTATCGGGACTGGCCGCATCGTCGGCTCTCGCCGATGACACCATCCCACCGGAAGCAAAAGCTCTGCTCGAGCCGCTGCCCCTGTCGCCGAGGGGCCAACCCGTCCCAGGCTTCCCGGATGGTCCGCCGGCGGTGTCGCCGGACGTGCTGAAATTCTCCGATGAGGATCTTGCCAAGCTCAAGGCGGGCAAGTTTACCGCTGGACTGGTGATGCACACAATGGATGCGGGCTGGCCTCAGTTGCAGGTTGCCGGAATCAGCAACACACTCAAGGATCTTGGTATCGAAATTGTTGGAACCACCGACGCCAAGTTCCAGCCCGGTCAGCAAATCAGCGATCTGGAGCAGATGATCGCCCGTAAGCCCGACGTGATCTTCTCGATCCCGATCGATCCGAAGTCTGAGTCCGAAGCCTACAAGAAGGCGACGGCCGCCGGCATCAAGCTGGTTTTCATGGACAACGTCCCGGTCGATATGGCGCCCGGCAAGGATTATGTGACCGTTGTCGCCTCCGACAATGAAAAGAACGCCTACTTCGCCGCGCAGGAACTTGTCGGGGCGATTGGCGGCAAGGGCGAGGTCGGCATCATCACGCTGGTTTATGACTATTACTACTCCGTCGCAGCCCGAAAGGTCGGTGCCTTGAAGGCGTTCGGCGAACATCCCGACATCAAGGTCGCGGATGTCGGCACCTTCACAGCCCCCGAGAAGGCTTACGAGGTTGCCACCGCAATGTTGACGGCGCATCCCGACATGAAGGGCATCTTCGTTGCCTGGGACACGCCCGCCCAGCAAGTCGTGGCCGCGGCGAAGACACTCGGCCGCGATATCGTCGTCACCACGAATGACATTGCCGCTGACAGCGCGCTGAACGTTGCACGCGGCGAATTTCTGGCCGTAGGCGCGCAGCGTCCCTACGACCAGGGCGTCGCCGAGGCCAAGGCGGCCGCGCTTGCATTGCTTGGACATGACGTCCCGCCATACATTTCGGTGCCGACGTTGCGTGTCAAGAAGCTCGACCTTCTCAGTGCCCTCAAGCAGGTCACCAAGGAAGATGCTCCGGCCTCGGTGGTAAAAATCTGCAACGGCGAGTGCTTCTAGCCCACTTTTTCGTCGGCGGGCTCCAACAGGCCGCCGACGCTCCCCTAGCGATCGAGAAAATCGTCATGGCCGAAGCGAAAACGTCACCGTCCCACAACGCGATCGTAGCGATGCAACGCATCAGCAAGTCGTTTGGCGCAAACCGCGTGCTGTCTGATATTTCGTTCGAGGTCATGGCCGGTGAAACGCACGCGCTGCTCGGCGAGAACGGTGCGGGCAAATCGACGCTCATGAAGATTCTCATGGGAGCCTATCGAACGGATGAAGGCCGCATTCTGTTCGCCGGAGAGGACGTCACGGCCTTGTCGCTTCGCGACAGGATCGACCGCGGTATTGCAATGATCTTCCAGGAACTGAGCGTCTTGCCGAACCGCTCGGTTGCCGAAAATCTGTTCATCCTTCGCGAGCCACTCGCCTTCGGCATGCGCGTCGACACCAGAACAATGGTTCGCGATGCCCAGGCTCTGATCGAGCGGTACGCCTTCTCGCTTGATGCTTCCGCGCGTGTGGGCGATCTGGCCTTCGCCCAACGCCAGATGGTCGAGATCCTCAAGGCGATCTCGCGGGGCGCCAAGCTGCTCGTCATGGACGAGCCGACTTCATCACTGACCATCCACGAGGAAGAAACGCTTTTTCGGACCATCGGTCAGCTCAAGCAGGGCGGAATCGGTATCGTTTACATCAGCCACCGCATGGCCGATGTGCTGCGGCTTTCGGATCGCATCTCGATCATCAAAGATGGCCGACTGGTTGGCCCACTTGATCCGAGCAAGACATCCATCGAGGATATCGCTGCGATGATGTCGCGGCCGAGGGGCGACGCGCCTTTGCCGACCGCCACAGTGTCCGCGAAACGCCACCCGGCAACGTCGATCGGGGCGCCGGCTCTTGAGGTCCGCGATCTAGCCACGTCGCGCAAGCTGTCCGACATATCGTTCTCGATCGATCCAGGCGAGATCGTCGGCCTTGCCGGGCTTGTCGGCAGCGGCCGCTCGACCTTGGGCAAGGCTTTGTTCGGCATCCTTCCAGACGTATCCGGCCACATCAGTGTCGCAGGCGAACCCGTTCGGCCGGGCAGCGTAAGCAGAGCGATCGCTGCTGGTGTCGCGCTTGTTCCCGAAGACCGTCGGCTCGAAGGGCTTGTTGGCGGGCGCTCAATCGAGGAGAATCTTGCGCTTCCCCGGCTTTCCGATTTCTCGCTCGCGGGTCCCCTTGGGCCGATGGCGAAGGCGCGGATAGCGGCTCTGTTCAGACAATACCGCGACGACCTCAACATCCTGTGCCGCGGCCCCTTACAGAAAGCCCAGGAGCTTTCAGGCGGCAATCAGCAAAAGATCGTCTTCGCAAAATGGCTGGCAATGAAGCCGAAGCTGTTGATCCTCGATGAGCCAACTTCCGGCGTGGACGTCAATGCCAAGCGCGATATGCGCGAGCTTGTGCGCCGCACGGCGGGCGATGGCGTCGCCGTGCTGCTCATTTCTTCGGAACTCGAAGAACTCCTGGATTTGTCCGATCGCATTCTGGTGATGGCGCAGGGGCGGATAACGCGCAGCATGGGCAGCGCGCACGACGAGACCGGGCTTCGCGCGTTGCTGCAGGCCGAGGCCGCCAGACAAACCAGCGTACACGCTCAGGGAGTTGCAGCATGAAATCGTCCTCGATGCCGATGCGCGCTAGTGCGATGAATTTTTTCCGCGATCACATCACCTATGTGATCTTCCTGGCGATCACCCTCTATTTCGTCTTGTTCGCCCCCCACTTCGCGTCAGTCTCAACCGCAAGCGCCGTTCTGCGTATCACAGCCATCGTTTCCGTGATGGCGATCGGCATGACGTTCGTCATCATCTGCGGTGAAATCGACCTGTCGGTCGGTTCGGTTGCCAGCTTTTCAGGTATGATCGGAGCGTTGCTGCTCGATCAAAGTGTCCCGGCCTATGTCGCCGCCCTTCTGGTGTTGGGCGCCGGGGCCTCGATCGGCGCGGTGTCGGGCGTGCTTGTTACAAAACTGCGCATTCCATCGTTTCTCGTAACGCTTGGGATGTTGTCCATCTTTTCCGGACTGGCACTGACCATCACCGGCACCCGGCCCGTGTCGATCGTCGATGATGATTTTTCGAACCTGTTCTGGAACGGCAGTTTTCTGGGCATGCAGGCACCGATCTGGTGGACGATCGTCCTTACGGCCGTCGGCTACTACCTGCTGCATCAAATGCCCTACGGCAGGCGTGTTTATGCGACCGGTGGAAATGCTGTTGCCGCGCGCTTTTCCGGTGTGCGAACGGACGGCGTCAAAATCTTCGCCTTTGCGATATCCGGCATGACCGCGTCCCTTGCGGGCCTGATGCTCGCGGCCCGCTCCACGGCTGGCAATCCCAGCCTGGGAGCGGGTCTTGAACTGGACGTGATCGCGGCCGTGATCATAGGCGGGACAAGTCTCTTTGGCGGTTATGGATCAATCGTCGGT
>NZ_RZPF01000062.1:0-14318 GCF_004022735.1 Mesorhizobium sp. M7A.F.Ca.AU.001.01.1.1 | reverse complement strand
CTACGATCTCGTGGTCGCACTGACCAGCGGCGGGCCCGGCGGCTCGGCGTGGCTGCCGTCCAACTTCATGTATGAGTACACGTTCAAGCGCAACGAAATGGCCGTCGGCTCGGCCAGTGCGGTGATCATGCTGATGACCATCGTCGCCATCATCGTGCCCTATCTCTATTCGGAACTGCGGGAGAAGCCGCGATGAGCGCCGTCACCACTCCCGCCCGCCAGGCCTCCGGCGGCGTCAACGTCAAGACCCTCAACCGCATCGTCATCTACGGGCTGCTGGCGCTGTTTGCGCTGTTTTACCTGATGCCGCTGTTCGTCATGCTGGTGACCTCGTTCAAGACCATGGACGAGATCCAGAACGGCAACATGCTGGCGCTGCCCAAGGCGCCGACCTTCGACCCGTGGCTGAAGGCGTGGGGCGAGACCTGCGTCGGCCTCACCTGCGCCGGCATCAAGGGCTATTTCTGGAACTCCATCAAGATGGTGGTTCCGGCCGTTCTGATCTCGACCATGCTGGGCGCGCTGAACGGCTACGTGCTGACGAAATGGCGTTTCCGCGGCGCAACGCTGGTGTTCGGGCTGATGCTGTTTGCCTGCTTCATTCCGTTCCAGTCGGTGCTGTTGCCGATGGCGACCATCCTCGGCAGCCTCGGCCGCTTCGGCGTCACACTGCAGAACTCGGTCGGAACGAGCTTCGGTCTCGGCAACCCGACGGTCAACCTGGTCTTCGTCCACGTCGTCTACGGCATCGGCTTCACCACGCTGTTCTTCCGCAACTACTACGAGGCGTTTCCGACCGAACTGGTCAAGGCGGCACAGGTCGACGGCGCCTCCTTCTTCCAGATATTCCGCCGCATCATGCTGCCGAACTCGATGCCGATTTTCGTCGTCACCGTCATCTACCAGTTCACCAACATCTGGAACGACTTCCTGTTCGCCTCGGCTTACGCCGGCACCGGCGACGCGATGCCGATGACGGTGGCGCTCAACAACGTCGTCAACACCTCGACCGGCGTCGTCGAATACAACGTCAACATGGCCGCCGCGATGATCGCGGCACTGCCCACCCTTCTCGTCTATGTGCTCGCCGGCCGCTACTTCGTGCGCGGTCTCATGGCTGGCGCCGTCAAAGGATGATCTGATGGCTTTTCTGGAAATTGATGGTCTGAGAAAGCGCTTCGGCCAGGTCGAGATCCTGAAAGGGATCGATGTCGAGCTCGAGAAAGGCGGTTTCCTGGTGCTGGTCGGCCCTTCCGGCTGCGGCAAGTCCACTTTGCTCAACACCATCGCCGGCCTGGAGACGATCACCTCGGGCGAAATCCGGGTCGACGGCCGCGCCATCAACGATCTGCACCCCTCCAAGCGCGACATCGCCATGGTGTTCCAGAGCTATGCGCTCTACCCGAACATGACGGTGGCCGGAAACATCTCCTTCGGCATGGAGATGCGCGGCGTGCCGGCGGCGGAGCGCCAGAAGGCGATCGACAAGGTGGCCAAGGTGCTGCAGATCGGCCACCTCTTGCAGCGCAAGCCGAGCCAGCTTTCGGGCGGCCAGCGCCAGCGCGTCGCCATGGGCCGGGCGCTGGTGCGCGACCCCAAACTGTTCCTTTTCGACGAGCCTTTGTCCAACCTCGACGCCAAGCTGCGCGTCGACATGCGCATCGAGATCAAGCGCCTGCATGCCACCACCGGCACCACCATCGTCTACGTCACCCACGACCAGATCGAGGCGATGACGCTGGCGACCAAGATCGCGGTCATGCGGGATGGCGAGGTGCAGCAGTTCGGCACGCCGGCCGAAATCTACAACAACCCGAGCAATCTCTTCGTCGCCGACTTCATGGGCTCGCCGGCGATGAACCTGATCCCGGCGACGATCGGTACGTCAGGCAATGCGTTGTCCGTCGTGCTGCAGCGCGAGGCGCGCGAGCCGATCAACCTGCCGATGGCCAATGCGCCGGCGGGCCTGTCGGCATTCCAGGGCAAGCCGATCATCTTCGGTGTCCGTCCCGAAGCCCTGACCGATCCGGAAGGTGCCGAGCGCAACGCCTCGCACATCGCAACCGCGGACTGTCACATCGAGGTCGTCGAGCCGGCAGGTTCGGACACCTTCGCCGTCACCAATCTCGGCGGCAAGGGCGTGGTGGCGCGGCTGCGCGCCGACGCCAACATTCAGCCGGGCACCAACACGCCGCTCGCCTTCAACCTGACAAAGGCGGTGTTCTTCGATCCGGCGACCGAGACCCGTATTCGCTAATGTATGTCGCCCAAAAGTGGATCCGGTTTTGGGGCAACGACATGCATCAAAACAAAAAACTAAAGCGCGTCGGGACGCGATTTAGGCCATGAGAAATCCGGACATCGTCATCATCGGCTCCGGCATCGGCGGCGCCACGATCGCTTCCGGCCTTGCCGGCAGCGGCGCCTCGATCTTGATGCTCGAGCGCGGCGAGCCGTTGCCGGCGACGCCGCACGCGCGCGACACGCGCTCGATCTTCGTCGACGGCCATTATAGGCCGAAGGAGATGTGGCGTGAGGCCGGCGGCGCCGCCTTCAACCCCGGCAATTATTATTATGTCGGCGGCAATTCGAAGTTCTATGGCGCGGTGCTGATCCGCTACCGCAAGGAAGATTTCGCCGCCATGGAGCACTTTGGCGGGGTCTCGCCGGCATGGCCGTTCTCCTATGAGGAATTCGAGCCCTGGTATTCGAAAGCCGAACAGCTGTTTCGCGTGCGCGGTGCACTGGGCGAGGATCCGACCGAGCCGTTCCATTCGATCCCCTACGCCTACAAGCCGGTGCCCGACGAGGCGCCGATCGCCCGCGCCCGCGCCGAGCTGAAAAACCTCGGCCTGCATCCGGCCTCGCTGCCGCTCGGCGTCGACATCGACACCTGGCTGAAAGAGGGCAAGACCGGCTGGGACGCGTTTCCCAACACCGGCCAGGGCAAGGTCGACGCGCAGACAGGACCGCTGACGGCGGCCCTGAAGGACACCAACATCCGGCTCGAGACCGGCTGTTATGTCGAGTACCTGGAGGCATCGACCGACGGCAAAACCATTGCTGCCATCCACTATCGGCAGAATGGTGAGCTGAAAAAGGTGGCGCCGAAACTGGTCATCCTCTCCGCTGGCGCGGTCAATTCCGCCGTCATCCTGCTGCGCTCGCCTTCGGCCGATGGCAATGGTCTTGCCAACCGCTCCGATCAGGTCGGGCGCAATTTCATGAACCACAATTCCAGCGCCATGCTGGCGATCGATCCGCGCCGCCGCAACGATGCCGTCTACCAGAAGACGCTGATGCTCAACGACTACTATCTGTCCGACGGCAAGGGCGGTAAGCCGCTGGGGAACGTCCAACTGCTCGGCAAGATCGACGGCAACATGCTGCGGGCCAATGTCAAGTACACGCCGGGATTCGCGCTCGACTTCATGGCCGGCCACGCCGTCGACTGGTACCTGATGTGCGAAGACCTGCCCGACCCGGAAAGCCGCATCATGGTCGACGGCAAGGACATCGTCATGCAGTGGCGGCGCTCCAACATGCAGTCGCTCGACGGGCTGAACAAGGTAATGCGCGAAAACTTCCGCGCCTGCGGCTATCCCATCGTGCTGTCGCGCCCCTTCGACAAGCGCACGCCGTCGCATCAATGCGGCACGATCAAGATGGGCGACGATCCGGCGACGGCGGCGCTCGACCCCTACTGCCGCTCCTTCGACCACCGGAACCTGTTCGTCGTCGACGCCGGTTTCCTGCCGAACTCGGCGGCGGTCAACCCAGCGCTGTCGATTGCAGCCCAAGCGCTGCGCGTTGCTGACCACATCCGCAAGACGGACCTCGCCGCATGACCCGCCCCGCCGCTATCGTCACCGGCGGCGCGCGCGGCATCGGCCTCGCCTGCGCCCAGGCACTGGCGGATGCCGGCTTCGATATTCTGGTCGCCGACCTTGCCGAAACAGCCGCCGACGGACTTGCCCCCGACATCGCCAAGCGTGGCGCAAAATTCGCCTATGTCAGGTGCGACATCGCGGACCTCGACACCCATACAGCACTTGTCGATGCCGCGATGCGCGCCTTCGGCCGCATCGACTGCCTGGTCAACAATGCCGGCGTCGGCGCCGTGGTGCGCGGTGACCTCTTGGACCTCAAGCCGGAGAATTTCGACCGCACGCTGGGCATCAACCTGCGCGGCACCGTCTTCCTCAGCCAGGCTGTCGCCAAGGCGATGCTGGCTGCGCCAGGCGATCAGAGATCCATCATCACCATCACCTCGGTCAGTGCTGAAATGGCGTCGCCGGAACGGCCGGACTACTGCATCTCGAAGGCCGGGCTTTCGATGTGGGTGAAGAACCTGGCGTTGCGGCTTGCGCCTGAAAACATCGGCGTCTTCGAAGTCCGGCCCGGCATCATCCGCACCGACATGACCTCAGGCGTGACCGCCAAATATGACGCCCTTATCGACGGCGGCCTGGTTCCGGCCAAACGCTGGGGCGAAGCATCGGACATCGGCGCGGTGGTGGCGACGCTCGCCGGCGGCAAGCTCGGCTTTTCGACCGGCTCGATCATCAATGTCGACGGCGCGCTCTCGGTGCCACGGCTATGAATGGATCAGGAAATGACTGACTATATCATCGTGGGCGCCGGTCCTGCCGGCTGCGTTATGGCCAACCGGCTGAGCGAAGATCCCAGCAATTCGGTCCTGCTGCTGGAAGCCGGCGGCAAGGACTGGCACCCCTACATCCACATGCCGGCGGGCTTCGCCAAGATGACCAAAGGCATTGCTTCCTGGGGTTGGTCGACCGTGCCGCAAAAGCACATGAAGGACCGCGTCTTCTGGTACACGCAGGCCAAGGTCGTCGGCGGCGGCTCGTCCATCAACGCGCAGATCTACACGCGCGGCAATGCCCGCGACTACGACGCCTGGGAGAAGGAAGAAGGCCTCGCCGGCTGGGGCTATCGCGACGTGCTGCCCTATTTCAAGCGCGCCGAAAACAACCAGCGCTACGCCAACGACTTTCATGGCGACCAGGGCCCGCTCGGCGTGTCCAACCCGATTTCGCCGCTGCCTATCTGCGAGGCCTATTTCCGTGCCGGCCAGGAGATGGGCATCCCCTTCAACCCGGACTTCAACGGCGCTGCCCAGGAAGGCGTCGGCTACTACCAGTTGACCCAGAAGGATGCCCGACGCTCCTCCGCCTCGGTCGCTTATTTGAAGCCGATCCGCAGCCGCAAGAACCTGACCCTCCGAACCGATGTGCTGGTGACGCGCATCGTCGTCGAGAACGGTCGCGCTATCGGCGTCGAGGTGGTCGACAGGCCGGGCGGCGACAAGAAAATCCTGCGCGCCGAGCGCGAGGTGATCGTCTCGTCCGGCGCCATCGGCTCGCCGAAGCTCCTGATGCAGTCGGGGATCGGCCCCGCAGACCATCTGAAGTCAGTCGGCGTCACGCCGGTGCATGACCTGCCCGGCGTCGGCTCCAACATGCAGGACCATCTCGATTTGTTCGTCATCGCCGAATGCACCGGCGATCACACCTATGACAACTACGCCAAGCTGCACCGCACGGCCTGGGCCGGTCTGCAATATCTGCTGCTGAAGAAAGGCCCGGTGGCCTCCAGCCTGTTCGAGACCGGCGGCTTCTGGTACGCCGACCCGACCGCCGCCTCGCCCGACATTCAGTTCCATCTCGGCTTGGGATCCGGCATCGAGGCCGGCGTCGAGAAGCTGAACAATCCAGGTGTCACCCTGAACTCGGCCTTCCTGCGGCCGCGCTCACGCGGCACGGTGCGGCTGAAGAGTGCCGACCCGTCCGACCACCCGCTGATCGATCCGAACTACTGGTCCGATCCCTATGACCGCGCCATGTCGATCAAGGGGCTGCGACTGGCGCGCCAGATCATGCGACAGAAGGCGCTTGCCCCTTACGTGCTGCGCGAAGTGCTGCCCGGGCCGTCGCTCGCCAGCGACGACGAGCTGTTCGACTATGCCTGCCGCACCTCCAAAACCGACCATCACCCGGTTGGCACCTGCCGCATGGGCCATGACGACATGGCCGTGGTGACACCGGATCTGCGGTTGCGCGGCATCGAGGGCCTGCGCGTTTGCGACGCCTCGGTGATGCCGCGCGTGCCTTCATCCAACACCAATGCGCCGACAATGATGGTCGGTGAAAAAGGAGCCGATCTGGTCCTCGGCCGCGAGCCGCTGCCGCCGGCGGTGTTTTCCGGAAACCGGGCTGCTTAGCCGCTGAGGAGCAAGACATGATCAGGCACTGTGTTTTCGCTAGATTTCGCAATGATGTCGCCGCTACCGAGCGCACGGCGGTCCATGCCGATCTCGAGGCGCTGCGACAGCTGATCGACGGCATGGACGCCGTAAAATTCAGCGCCAATGTCAGCCCCGAGCCGTTCGCACGCGGCTTCACCCATGGCTTCACCATCGACTTCCGCGATGCTGCCGCGCGCGATGCCTATCTTGCGCATGAAGCGCACCAGCGCGCCGGCGCACGCCTGGTCGCTGCCCTGGAAGGCGGCACGGACGGGCTGATGGTGTTTGATCTCGAAATCTAGACTCACCATCAAGCCACGATCGAGTTCATCGACAGATGGCACCGGTCGCTCCTCATCGCACCTCAGGGGCGTTCGATCAAATGAGCCGCGCGAAAAAGTGACCACCGGTCTTCCCTGAACTGGCTGATAATTCCTCACATCGATGATGGTGGAGGAGGAAGATTTGCCCCTTAATTCGCAGCAGAAGAAGACCGTCCTCGCCTCGTTCCTGGGCTGGACGCTCGATGCTTTCGATTTCTTCCTTCTGACATTCCTGCTCACCGATATCGCGACCGAATTCCACGCCGACGTGCCCGCGGTCTCCAAGGCGCTGTTCCTGACCTTGGCCACACGCTTCATCGGCGCGTTCTTCTTCGGCATGCTTGCCGACAAGTACGGGCGCAAGCCGATCCTCATGCTCAACATCGTGAGCTATTCGGTGATCGGCGCGCTGGCCGCCTTCTCACCCAATCTCGGCATCTTCCTCGCCCTGCGCGCGCTGTTCGGCATCGCCATGGGCGGCGAATGGGGGCTTGGCAGTTCGCTGGCCATGGAATCCATTCCGCCGAGCGCACGCGGCATGGTCTCCGGCATCCTGCAATGCGGCTATCCGGCCGGCTATCTGCTGGCGGCGGTGGTCTATGGCCTGCTCTATCAGCAGACGATCGGCGGCTACACGATCGGCTGGCGCGCCATGTTCCTGCTCAGCTTCGTGCCGGCGCTGATTGTGCTCTTCATCCGCTCGCATGTGCCGGAATCGCCGGCCTTCGTCGAAGCGCAGAAGACGGCTCGACCGGGCATGTGGGAAACCCTGCAGAAACACTGGGGTGTCGCGCTCTATGCCGTCGTGCTGATGATGTTCTTCAATTTCTTCAGTCATGGCACGCAGGACCTCTACCCGACCTTCCTGAAGAAGCAGCACGGCTTCGATCCGCATACGGTGAGCTGGATCACCATCGTCGCCAATATCGGCGCCATCGTCGGCGGCCTGGCATTCGGCGCGCTGTCCGAAAAGATCGGCCGCGTCAACGCCATCACGCTGGCCTGCCTGATCGCCTTGCCGTCGATCCCGCTATGGGCCTACTCGACCACGCCGTTCATGCTCGCCATCGGCGCCTTCGTCATGCAGGTCGCGGTCCAGGGCGCCTGGGGCGTCATCCCCGTGCACCTCAACGAGCTTTCGCCCGGGGCGGTGCGGGCGACCTTGCCCGGCTTTATCTATCAGGCGGGCAATCTCGCCGCGTCCTATGGCGGCCCCTATCAGGCAGGAATCGCGGAAAGCGCCGGAGGCAGCTATGGCTATGCCCTGGCGCTGTTCGCAGGCGTGGTCGCCATCTGCATCATCGTCGTCATCCGTTTCAGTCCGGAACGACGTGGCCAGTTGATGACCGTACTCAATTAGGGTCGAAATCAGCCGAGCCTGAGCGCAACGACACCGGCGACGATGCTGAGCGCGGCGGCACCGCGCCAGCCGGTCATTTTTTCGCCGAGAGCGAAGACCGAGATCATCATGGCAAACAGGATCGAGGTTTCGCGCAGCGAGGCCACGGAGGCGATCGGCGCCTTGGTCATCGCCCACATGACGATCCAGTAGGCGGCGCCGCTGAGCACGCCCGTGAACAGCCCTGCCTTCCAGTCGCGCGCCAACACCGGCAGCGCCTTCGGCCCGCGGAAGATGAGGCACAGCACCAAGGCGCCAAAAGCATCGCAGATGAACAGCCAGGCTGCATAGCTCTGCGCGGTTGCCGCCAGCCGTGCGCCGCTGCCGTCGGACAGCGTGTAACTGGCAATGAAGATGGAAGTGCCCAGTGCGAAGCCAACCGCGCGCAGATTGAGTTTTTCCAGATGTGCGCCGCCACGAAACGACATCACCAGCGTGCCGGCCGACAACAGGAAGATGCCGAGCATGGCGAACGGGCCGGGAATCTCGGCAACGACGAACATGCCGCCAAAGGCCGAGAGCAGAGGTGCGGTGCCCCGCGCCAGCGGATAAGTCTGGGCGAAATCGCCGGCCTTGTAGGCGCCGATCAGGAAGGTGCGGTAGCCCATGTGGAAAATGACGGAGGCGATGATGTAGGGCCACACCTCCGCCTTCGGCACTTCGACGAAGGGCAGCACCACGAGTGCCGCCGCGCCCATGCCGAGCGTCATCAGCGTGATCGACAGGAAGCGGTCGAGATGGACCTTGACCAGCGCGTTCCAGATCGCGTGCATGGCGGCGGCGGCAAGCACTGCGAAAAAGACGAAAAGCGTCATGTGGCAATGCCGGGCGTTTCCAGGTCGATGTCGACCCGCAACGGAAAATGATCCGACGCAACCTCGTCGATATCGGCACAGATCGAACGCACCCGCCCGGCGAACATGCCGCCGACGAAGCAATGGTCGAGCCGGCGCTTTGCCAATCTGCCGTCGATGGTCTTCACATGGGTGTGGAAGTCCGGAACTGGCTCCCCGGCAACGGCGGCGGCATCGACGAAACCGCTGAGATAGGCGGCACCCCGATGGTAGGGCGTGCTGCCGACGATGCGGCGATATTCGGCGCTGCCCGGCTCCATGTTGAAATCGCCCATCCAGATCGCCGCCAGCGGGTTTTCCGGCTCCGCTTCGCCGCTGGTCCAGTTGCGCGTGGGCTCGTCGTCGACGCCGCTCCACGGCCCGCCGTCGGACGGTGCCCGGCGATGCTCGGCCAGGAGATAGTCGATCTGCTCCAGCCGCTCCTCGGCCGCGATATGGGCGAGATGCAGCGACAACACCCGCACCGGCCCTGCCGGCGTGCGGATCATGCATTCAAGTGCTGCATTGCGGGTGTTGAGCGGCCGCAGCGTGCGGCGCATCGGCAGCGCATGCAGCCGCGACCAGACGATCGGCAGTTTCGACAGCACCATGGTGCCGAACTGGCGGCGCCGGTTGACCAGGCGGCCGTCATGCCGCTCGCTGGCGTCCATGTCGAAGGCCGGGCCATAGACCCAGTGATAGTCGGGCAGCAGGCTGGAAAGCAGTTCCGGCTGATCGTCGAAATTGCTGCGTTGCCAGTGACGCTCGACTTCCTGCAGTGCAATGACGTCGGCGCCGGCAACGATGCGCGCGGCGCGCGAAAGATCGTAGCGCCCGTCGCTGCCGAACCCGTACTGGATGTTGTAGCTGACCAGCTTCATTGCTTATCCGGCTCAATTTCGTGTTGGCAGTAGCGGTTCGATGCCGCGGTTGCAATGTGCAGGAGAATGGACCTGGCTTGGACCAGCCTTGCCCCTGACCGGGATCATGCACCGATCCCGAAGCACTTCGGTATCTTCCGTGCGCCGGAAAACGGCGTGCGATGCCTCAAGTATTCAGCGGCTGGAACCGGCCGGGTGGCGACGCGGCCAGTTCGGTCCAGTCGATCTCTTCCTCAAGGCGATGATAGGCTTCGTCGCCAATCGTCCCATTGCGGCGCAATTCCTCCAGCGCGTCGCGCTGGCTCTTGATCGCATAAAGACGCAAGCGGTCATATTCGGTCGCCGCCTGGGCATCGTCGGGGTTTTTGGCGATCTTGCGTTGAGCGGCATATTGCTCGCGCACCGCGGCCGCCGCGTCCGATGTCTTGCCGCTCAATATGTCGAGCGCCGCCTGCATGACCACAACACGCGCCTGCGCAACCTCGCGGTCGACCGTTTCGTCAGGGTTGAGGTTCAAAAGGCGCAGCAGCGGCTTCAGGCTCATGCCTTGCAGCACCAGCGTGCCGAGGACGACCGTGAAGGCAGCGAGCACGATCGGGTCGCGGGCCGGGAATTCAGCCGGCAGGGCGAATGCCGCCGCAAGCGTCACCAAACCGCGCATCCCGCACCAGCCGATCAGCACGCCGCCACGAAACGACGGAGCGTCACGCTGACGATCAGCCACGCCGAAACGGTCAAACCACCTGATGATCGCGCCGCACCCCAGAACCCAGACGAAGCGTGAGACGATGACGATGGCGAGCACTGTCCCGGCCAGGACGAACGCATCGGTCTGCCCCTGCCCGGCAAGCCGGCCGACGATCGTACGCGCCTGCAGGCCCATCAGCACGAAAGCCAGAACATTGAGCACGAAGACCGCCGTTTCCCAGACGGAATAAGAGCTGATGCGGTTTCTGGCCGGCATGCGGCGCGGCGCGGTGCGGGCGATCGTCATGGCATAGACGACTATGGTGATGATGGCCGACAGTCCGATCCTGTCGGCCAGGATCCAGACCCCGAACGTGCCGGCAAATTGCACCACAGTGCCGCTCGCCGGGTCCTCGATCCGGCCCAGCGTCATCAGAGACAACCGGCCAAGCAGATAGCCGGCCGCAAGACTGCCGAGCGTGGACAGCAGGATCATCGGAACGGCGCTGCTCAGCAGAATGGAGCCTGCTGCCGCAGAAATCGCCATTCGGTAAATCAGCAGCGCGGTGGCGTCGTTAAGCAGGCTCTCGCCTTGCAGAATGGCAGTGATGCGATGCGGCACCTTGAACTGGCCAAGCACGGCCGATGCCGCAACCGCATCGGGCGGCGCCACGATGGCGCCAAGCGCTATAGCCGCGGCAATCGGCAGACCTGCCATCGCCCAGCCGGCCAGCGCCACCGTCGCTGTCGTGAAAAGGACGGCACCAAGCGCCAGCAGCACAAGCGGCACCTTGTAGCGGTTGAGATCGCGCAGCGACGTGTCATAGGCGGCGTCGAGCAGCACCGGCGCGATGAACAGGGCAAGCGCCAGTTCCGGGTCGATCTCGATGGTCGGCACGCCAGGCACGAAGGCGATGGCCACCCCTGCCAGCGCCAGCAAAGAGGGATAAGGAACCTGCACGCGCCGCGACAGCGCCGTCAGCGCAACGGCGATCAACAGCAGAACGAGTGTCAGTTCGAAAAGAACCATGGCCTCTTATAGCCGGGAAGCGAGATTCTGGCAGCGGCAAAGCGGCTGGAAATTGTTGATTGCCCGGCAAGCTCGAGCCGGCAGAAAATACCTCGAATTGCTTCCTGACAAATCGCCGTCCACACCGACATTGAAATCATCTGATATGGGGCTCGCTTAAACGCGGACTTCCCTGCACTGCAGCCCATGCCACGCGGGCGGAAGCATCCTTCCCCCTTCGCTAACCGGGATACAGCCATTCATTCCAAACAAGCGCAGCAGCCTAGTGCAGCACGAGCATATCGCTCGAAGAAAACGAGATCTCGGCCTTCTCACCAACTGCGGGGGGCGGCGTTGCCGGGCTGTTGAACGTGTCGAGCGAGACCGTGTTGCCGCCGATGCCGACACGAACCCGGATGACCGATCCGAGGAAATGCACTTCGGAGATTTCTCCGGATAGGCTGGAGTCACGGCCAGGCTGGCGGCCCAGCGAAATAGCTTCCGGACGCAGCGCCAGGGACAGCGTGTCGCCCGACTTGGAACCGTTGAGCTTGCCCTTGAGCGAGACCTGTTCGGAATTGACCCGCACCGTGCCCGCGGCGGCATCGGTGACGGTGCCTTCCAGCACATTCAGCGTGCCGACGAAATTGGCGACGAACTTGGTTGCCGGCCGGTTGTAGATCTCGAATGGCGTGCCGACCTGCTCGGCCTTGCCGCCATACATGACGGCGATGCGGTCCGAGATCGACAGCGCCTCTTCCTGGTCGTGCGTGACGAAGATGGTGGTGATGCCGAGCTTCTTCTGGATCGACCGGATTTCCTCGCGCAGCGACACGCGCACCTTGGCGTCGAGCGCCGACAGCGGCTCGTCGAGCAGCAGCAGCTTTGGCTTCGGCGCGATGGCGCGGGCTAGCGCGATGCGCTGCTGCTGGCCGCCCGAGAGCTGGTAGGGATAGCGATCCGCCATCTGCGGCAGCTTGATGATGCCGAGCATCTCGGCGACGCGGGCATCGATGTCCGCCCTCGGCATGCCGGCGACCTTCAAGCCGAAGCCGATATTCTGCGCCACGGTCAGGTTCGGGAACAGCGCATAGGCCTGGAACACCATGCCGACATTGCGCTGGTTGGGCTTCAGTCTCGTAATGTCCTTGCCGCTGACGACGATCGTGCCCGCGCTCGGCTCCTCGAAACCGGCAACCATGCGCAACACCGTCGTCTTGCCGCAGCCGGATGGCCCGAGGAAGGAGACGAATTCGCCGCGCTCTACGTCGAGATTGAAGTCCTCCACCACCGTGGTGGCGCCGAAAGATTTTCGAACGTGCTGGATGGAGAGGAATGGGTCGGCCATGGCGTGGTTCTCTCGATCAATTTGGGCGGTTCGCCGATTTCGGCGCGAAGCGGGACAGGATCTGGATCAGCGACATGCAGCCCCAGGTGATGGCGAAGGCGATCACTGCAAGGGCTGCGGGCTCGTATGCACGGTTGGCGCCGATGTTCTGCAGATACGGGCCGAAAGCCGGACGGCTGAGCAGGCTGGCCATTGTAAACTCGCCAATGACGATGGCGAAAGTCAGGAATGCGCCGGACAGCACCGCGATCAGCACATTGGGCAGGATGACGCGGGTGATGATGGTGCCCCAGCCCGCACCCAGAATTTGCGCGGCTTCGGTCAGCGTACGCACATCGATGGTGCGCAGACCGGTGTCAACGGCCCGATACATGTAAGGCAGAGACAGCGTCGTATAGCCAATGACAAGCAACGCGTTCGCACCCCAATTGCTTGCCAAGAATGGCAGCGGCGAGTTCGAGCCGTACATCCTGATATAGCCGAAGACGATGACGATTGCCGGAATGACCAGCGGCAAAAGGGTGATGAATTCGACGATTGGCCTGAGCTGAGGCAGACGCAGCCGGATCCAGTATGCCGCCGGCACCACGATCAGCACCCCCAGGATAATGGTGCAGAGGGCAGCGATGACTGAAAAAAGGAAAGTTGACTGGAAGCGCGCGTCTCCCAGCACGACTTGATAGGCGTCGAAGGAGTGGACGCCGCGCCGCATGCGCAGCGAGAACTCGACCGTCGCGATCAACGGAATAAAGAAATAGGCAGCCCCGACAACAAAGACGACCCAGGCCCAGAACTTACCTGACTTCATTTGAGCCACCTTTCGGACCGAGTCCGAAACCAGATGTAGAAGACATTCGCAAGCCCGGTGATGACGATCATGCCAAAGGCTATGGCATAAGCGAGTTGCGGGTTGTGCAGCACGTCGCCGTTCATCTGCGAGTAGAGCTTGATCGGAACGATATTAAGCGTCGGACCGGCAAACGCATAAGCGGTGGCGATGGCGCCGAAGGCGTTCGCAAACAACAGGATGACCGTACCGAGAAAACTCGGCCATATCACAGGGATGACAACCATGCGCCAGTACTGCGCCTGCGTGGCACCGAGCGTGGCCGCAGCCTCGCCCCACTCCTTCTTCAAGCCATCGATGGCTGGCACGATGATGACCACCATCAGGGGAATCTGAAAGAACAGATAGACCGCGATCAGGCCCGTTGTGGTGAGAAAATTGAAGCCCATCGCGTAAATGTTGATGTTGAGCACGTCACGCAGAAGCGTCGTGACGATACCGACACGGCCGAGCGTAGCCAGGAACGCGAAGGCGAGCGGCAAGCCGGCAAAATTCGAGGCGACGCCCGAAAACGTCAGGGTCGCGGAGCGCGTCCAGCTTGGCAGTCCGCCGCGCACGATCGCGATCGCGATGGCGAGCCCGGCAAACGCCCCGATGATGGCCGACCAGAAACTGATCTTGATCGAAGACCAGTAGGAATTGCTGATCGACGGATCGCTGACCAGCTGCAGAATATTGTCGAGCGTGAACCCGCCTTCACCGTTCCGGAAGGCTCCCACGACG
>NZ_RZPF01000630.1:0-3912 GCF_004022735.1 Mesorhizobium sp. M7A.F.Ca.AU.001.01.1.1 | reverse complement strand
GGACCAAGCACGCGCGTCGACGCGGCCTTTCTGCAGCGCATGAAGCGTCCGCTGCTCGAGGCAGCGGCCCGCGCCACCCGCGCCTTCGGCGAGGACGCCTCAATGCTCGAGCAGGCAAGCCTGGCAGCGGACGCCCTGCCGTAGAATGCGGCCTGATTGGAAGGCTCGCCCAGTTCAACTTGACCAGAACCACACGGCGGTTCTTGGCGCGGCCCGCTTCGTCATCGTTGCTGGCGACAGGTGCCATCATGCCGGCGCCCGCAGCGGTCAGCCGCGCCGCTCAGGTCACCGCGCCAGCAGGATAGTCGGAGCGTCGTGATAGGTGGTCTTTACCACTTCCCGGTAACCGCACTTGGCAGCCACCCTCAGCGAAGCGCCATTTTCCGGATCGATGATACAGACGGTCTTCTCGCGCCCGAAAATCACTTCGCCCCATGCCAGGACGCGGCCAACCACCTCGGTGGCGAAGCCCGCCCCGTGCACGGCCGGAACCAGCGCCCACCCGGCCTCGGGAATGCCTTCGATCGATGGTTCCATGTCGCGCTTCAGATCGTGAAACCCGGCCTCGCCGATGAAGCGCCCGGTCGCCTTCTCCTCGATCGCCCAGAAGCCATAGCCAAGCAACGACCACAGGCCGGCGTGACGCAGGAAGCGCATCCAGCTTTCTTCGCGCGTGCGCGGCTTGCCGCCGATGAAGCGGGTGACGACGGGATCGGTCCACATCGCGGCATAGGTGTCGAAATCATCCAGGCGGTGTGCCCGCAGGATGGTTCGCTTCGTTTCGATGACAGGAGCACTGGTCGCTTGCGGATTGTTCATGGGATCTGCCTCGCACGGATCGCCAGCGCTTAGCAAATCGCCGGTGCTGCGCAAGGGGCCAGGGCAACACGGCCCATCATCCAGGCGCCGCTATGGGAATTTTGCGCGACGATGTTATTTTTCACCGCAGGCTGATTCAACACCCGCCAGCGCGACCTTTTTTCAGGCGCGCATTGGTGGCGTCAAACCCAGGGAAAAGAGCATGGATACCACCGATCTTGTGCTTGCGATCTTCCATCATCTGCTGGTGTTTTCGCTGGCGGGGATCATCGGCGCCGAATTCGTCCTGATCCGCGGCGATCTGGGTGCTGCGACGCTCAAGAGGCTCGCCGGCATCGACCGCCATTACGGCGTCATCGCCGCGCTGATCATCGTCGTCGGCATCGGCCGCGTCTTCTATGGCCTCAAGGGCTGGGAATTCTACGTCTACAACTGGGTGTTCTGGGCCAAGATAGCGGCGTTCGGCGCTGTCGGCCTGCTGTCGATCATCCCGACCGTCCGCTTCATATCCTGGAACAGGCAGGCGAGCGGCAATGCCTCGTTCCAGGTGCCGGCGACCGAACTTGCGTCCGTGAAGACCTATATCCGCGCCGAAGCTTTCATCTTCCTGCTCATCCCGGTCTTCGCCGCGGCGATGGCGCGCGGCTACGGCTACTAGGGTGGCGATCACCCTCCGACATTATCCACCCATCGAGTGCGGATGTTTGCGGATATCGGCAGTTTGCCGCCCAGTTGCTATTTGCTAGCTTGCCCTAGTTGTTGCTTCATGCGCAGCCGGTGTTGAGAGGAGATCCGCGCGGCGTTGGAGATTCATATCCCGGGAGGAGATCACGATGAGAAGATTTGTCGCCGCTCTGGCTGCTGCCGCGGCCGTCACGCTTTATGGGTTCGCGGCCAGCGCGCAGACCTATCCTGAACGAACCATCACCGTTGTGGTACCGTTTGCCGCCGGCGGTCCGACCGACACGGTCACGCGCCTCGTCGCCGAAGCGATGTCGAAGGATCTCGGCCAGCAGGTCATCGTCGAGAATGTCGGCGGCGCCGGCGGAACGCTGGGTGCCGGCCGCGTCGCCAACGCCGAGCCTGACGGCTATACGCTGCTGCTCCATCATATCGGCATGGCGACAAGTGCGACGCTGTACAGAAAGCTCGCCTACGACACGCTGAACGCCTTCGAATATGTCGGCCTCGTCACCGAGGTGCCGATGACCATCGTCGGCCGCAAGGACCTGGAGCCGACCGATCTCAAGGGGTTGGTGGAGTACGCCAAGGCCAACAAGGATTCCATAACCGTCGCCAATGCCGGCATCGGTGCGGCCTCGCATCTGTGCGGCATGCTGTTCATGAGCGCCATCAAGACGCCGCTGGTCACCGTGCCCTACAAGGGCACCGGCCCGGCCATGACCGATCTCCTCGGCGGTCAGGTCGACATCATGTGCGACCAGACGACCAACACCACCAAGCAGATCCAGGGCGGCACCATCAAGGCCTATGCCGTCACCTCGCCGGAGCGCCTCGATGTGCTGAAAGACGTCCCGACGACGGTGGAAGGCGGCCTTCCCGAAGTGCAGGTCGGCATCTGGCACGGTCTCTATGCACCCAAGGGCACACCGGCCGGGATCACCGAACGCCTGTCGAAATCGCTTCAGGTCGCGCTGAAGGACCAGAACGTCGCGGCCCGCTTCGCCGAACTCGGCACCAAGCCATCGCCCGAGGCCGATGCGACGCCCGCCGCACTGAAGGCCAAGCTGGAAAGTGAGATCGCGCGCTGGAAGCCGATCATCGAAGCCGCCGGCCAGTATGCCGACTGAGGTTTGAACAGGGGCGCCACCGGCGCCCCTGTTCGCTCGGCATCCGCTACGCACCGCGGCTTGGGAGAACCATCATGAAACCTTTCGCGATCGACAGGGCCAACGGCCTGTGCGCCGCCCTGTTCATCGGTTTCGGCGCATGGTTCGCGCTGCAATCGCTCGGCCTCGAAATCGGCACCGCGTTGCGCATGGGGCCAGGCTATTTTCCGCTGGTCCTGGCGATCGTGCTGGTCCTGCTTGGCGCCGTCATTCTCGTCCAGGCTGTACGCGTCGAGGGCGAAGCGGTCGGGCATATTGCGTGGCGCGGCATGCTGCTCATCCTGCCTGCTCCGATCTTCTTCGGCCTGACGGTGCGCGGCCTCGGATTCATCCCGTCGATCTTCCTGACGGCGCTGATCGCGTCGTTTGCCAGCCGCTGCATGAAGCCGTTGACCGCGCTCGTGCTGTCGGCCGGCCTGACATTGTTTGCATTCCTTGTCTTCAGCTACGCGCTCGGCCTGCCGTTCCGCCGCTTCGGCCCGTGGCTGGCCCCGTGGTTGGTGTCGTAAGGCGATGAGCATGGATCTGCTCGACAACCTTGCGCTCGGCTTTTCGACGGCGACGTCGCTGACCAACCTCGGTTTCTGCCTGATCGGCGTCCTTCTCGGCACGCTGATCGGCGTCCTGCCCGGCATCGGCGCCACCGCGACCATCGCCATGCTTTTGCCCATCACCTTCCAGATCGGCGACCCGGTTTCCTCCCTCATCATGCTCGCCGGCATCTATTACGGTGCGCAATATGGCGGCTCGACCACCGCCATTCTCATCAACATGCCCGGCGAATCCTCGTCCGCCGTCACCGCGATCGACGGCTACCAGATGGCCAGGAACGGCCGCGCCGGGGCGGCCCTCGCGATCGCGGCCATCGGCTCGTTCTTTGCCGGCACCGTTTCGACGTTCCTCGTCGCCATCTTTGCCCCGCCGCTGACGGCGATCGCGCTGAAATTCGGCGCGGCCGAGTATTTTTCGCTGATGATCGTCGGCCTGGTTTCGTCCGTCGCGCTCGCCCACGGCTCGATCGTCAAGGCGCTGGCCATGGTCGTGCTCGGCCTGCTGCTCGGCGTTGTCGGCACCGACATTTACACCGGCACGCCGCGCTTCACGCTTGGAATCCGGGAATATGCCGACGGGTTGAATTTCGTTGCGGTGGCGGTCGGTGTCTTTGGCATCGCCGAGATCCTGCGCAACCTCGAAAACGAGGATGAGCGCTCCGTGATGATCCGCAAGGTCACCGGCCTTATGC
>NZ_RZPF01000629.1:0-3927 GCF_004022735.1 Mesorhizobium sp. M7A.F.Ca.AU.001.01.1.1 | reverse complement strand
GTCGACGGGGCTGGCCGTGGTGGCCGCGCTGCTGCTGGCGCGCTGGCTGCGGCGCGACCGACTGGCCCCGCCGCTCGCGTTCGGGCATTGAAACAGGACGGTTGGGCTCGGCGGCTGTTGTCCTGTGGACGTTGGCTCATTGAACGACGTCTGCAGAACTCCCTCGAAATCCGGCGCCGCGCTGGAGGCGGTCAGAATGTCGGCGGCGTGTTGACCCAGAGGATGCGGACCGTGGTCGAACCGATATTGCGGTAGCCGTGGCCGAGTTCGGAGTTGAAATAGAACGCGTCGCCTGCCTCGAGTGCCACCACGTTCGCCTCGACCAGCAATTCGACGGAACCTTCGAGCACGTAGCCGAACTCTTGTCCCTTGTGGCTGATCAACTCGGGGCTGCCGCCGCCGGCCTCGATCACGTGGACGTTGATCTGCAGCAGATATTCCGGACCGGACGGCACCAATTGCTCGAGCACGACATGGTTGCCCGAACGCCGATGTCCCGTCTCCATGTGCGGACGCTCGTTTTGCCGCAAAACGAACACTTCCGAGGCATTGTGCTGCAGCGTGCCGAACATCGCGTTCATGTTGATGCCCAGTGCCTGCACCAGCCGGTGCAGAGCCGCCATGGACGGCGTAGCGCGGTCGTTTTCGATCTTCGAGAGATAACCCTCTGTCAGCCCGATGCGGGCGCCGAGCTCTTCCAGGCTGAGGCCAAGCACCTGTCTGGCATGGCGCAGCTTGACGCCGATCCTCGGGGTTCCGTTTCTGTCGCGCATGTCAGGTCCGCGTCTTCATCCAGTCCGCCAGCTTCGCCAGCAGGAAATCGACTTCCGCCTCGGTGTTGTAATGAGCCAGCCCGATGCGGACGACACCGTTGCGGTCCGCAAGCCCCAGCCGCTTGATTGGCTCCAAACCGTAATTGTGACCGTGCCAGAGATAGATGCCTTCCTCTGCCATCGCCCTGGCGATGTCCGCGGGATCGGTTCCGTCAACGGTGATCGACACGGTAGGCACACGGCGCGCCAGCGCCGCCACATCGGATATGCCCTGGATCAAGACGCCATCAATTCTGGACAATCCGGCAATCAGCCGTGCTGTCAGGACACGCTCATAACGGTCGGCGACTTCAATGCCGGCGACGATTCGCTCCCGCCGCGTCGCCTGCGGGTGGACGTTGCCGAAGGACTGTCCGAGCCAGGCATAGTGCTCGACGGCGCCAAGCACCCCGGCAAGCGCCTCGCGGCTTGTCGTTCCCGTCTCGAATTTTCCAGGTGGCGTATTGGAAGCCGCGCGCACCTTATAGGCGGTCAGCGCCTGCAGCAGATCGAAACGGCCCCACAACACCCCGTGATGCGGTCCAAAAAATTTGTAGGCCGAGCAAACCAGGAAATCACAGCCGATCTCCTGGACGTCGATCACCCCATGCGGCGCGAACTGCACCGCGTCGATATAGCTCAGCGCCCCGATCGCGCGGGCGCGCTGCGCGATCCGCTTCACGTCGTTGATCGTGCCGGTAACGTTGCTGGCATAGCCGACAGCGACCAGCTTGACGTCCTCGTCGATAGTCGCCTCCAGCGTCGACAGGTCGAGTTCGAAGGTTTTTGGATCGAGGTCGATCCAGCGTACTTCAAGCCCCCGATCCTCCGCCAGCATCAGCCAGGGTGCGACGTTGGCGTCATGATCCATGCGCGTCAGCACGATGGCGTCGCCGGCGTTCAGATCGCGGCCGATGGCGCGCGAGACGGCGAAAGTCAGAGTTGTCATGTTCTGGCCGAACACCACCTCACGCCGGTCGGCGGCATTGAAGAAATCGGCCATCGCCTGATGCGCGTCGTCGACCATCGCCTGGGCCGCGAGTGAGGTTTCGAAATAGCCACCAAGATTGGCGTTGGTTTCGATCATGACACGCGTCATACGCTCGATCGAACGGCTCGCCATCTGGGTTCCCGCGGGATTGTCGAAGAAAATCCGCTTCTTCGGCTCGGCACCTCTCGCCATCGCCGGAAAAGCATCGCGGACTGTATCTATATCCATGTCTGAATTCCGTGTCTGATGATCGTTGTGCGGCGGCCCCTCGACCGCCGCCAGCAGCGGCTTCACGCGTTCAGCCGGCCGCTTCATGGATGGCGACAGCGCGAGCCGGGAAGCCAGATCCGGCCTTTGGCTTTGGCCAGCTTGCCATTATCAACGCGCCGGCTTCGGGCACCTTGTCGAGATTGGCCAAGAGCTCGATCTGCCAGCAGTCGCGCGACAGCACATAGTATTCCAGGCTTGCGTCACCTGCGGAAGTGGCACGGCCGGGATCAGTGTCCATGCCCTCGTGCCCGATCGCAGCAACACCGCGGCGTTCCAAAAGCTCCTCCAGCACCGGCTTCGACCAACCAGGCGCATGGGAGATACCGTCGGCCGACTTGTTCCGAAACGCCACGGGGTCCGGCCAGCGCGGCCACCAGCCGGTGCGAAGTGCGACAAAACACTTTTCCGGGATACGGCCGTTCCGCGCCTCCCAGGCCGAAATATCGTCGAGCGTCGGCGTCGCGTCGGGATCGGCGGCGACCCTGTCGCTGATGTCGAGGATGACCAGCGGCAGAAGCATCTCCGCCACCGGCAGTTGGTCGATCGAGCGGCCGCCGTCGATGAAGTGCACCGGCGGATCGACATGGGTGCCCCACTGTCCGACGAAGGCGTAGTGGTGGACCTGGAAGGCATCGCCCTTCGAAAAATCGAGCAACGCACTGCGCTCCTCGTCCGGGAAGGCCGGGAAATGCGGCTGACCCGGATGAAACGCATGCGTCAGGTCGGTGAAGGTCGCGGCGGAGAGCCGCGACCTGTAGATGTCCCAAAGGGAGCCCGGAGTGGACAAGATCACGGCTCCGCGACGAAGGTCGGTGCCGCTTCACTTGCCAGGACAAGCTTGCCGTCCTTGACACCAATGACCGAGACCGACTTGTCCGGCACCGAAATGCCCGGGCGGTAGGTGATCGTGCCGGTCACGCCGTCGAGCCCGGACGTAGCGGCCAGCGCGTCACGGATCTTGGCCGGATCCGGCGCACCGGCACGCTTGATCGCGTCGGCCATCAGCTTGACCGAGTCGTAGCCGAGCGCAGCGAACGCGTTCTCCGGGGCATTGCCGACCGACTTGGTGTAGGCGTCGATAAAGGCCTGCACCTTCGGGGTGGCGCCCTCACCGATATAGGCGTGGGTGGTGAAGTAGGTGTCCTTGGCCGCGTCGCCGCCGACCTGGATCAGCAAGGGCGTGTCGTAGCCGTCGCCGCCGACCACCGGCAGGTTGATGCCGGCCTGGCGCATCTGCTTCAAGATCAGGCCGATTTCCTCGGCATTCGACGAGGCATAGACGAAGTCTGGCTGCGGCGACAGCGCCTTCAGTTTGGCGATCTGCGCGGTAAAGGTCTTGTCGCCGATCTTGTAGGTGTCGCGCTCCAAAATCTTGCCCCCGCCATGCTCGTAGGCGGTGACGAAGTAGTCCGACAGCAGCGTTGTGTATTCAGTGCCGATGTCGGTCAGCAGGTAGGCGGTTTTGCCGTTCAGCTTGTTCAGCGCAAATTCCGCGCCAACCGCAGCCTGAACGTTGTCGCCGAAGGCGGCGAGGAAGATCTCGTTGCCGAGCTGGCTAGGCAATTTCGGCGAGGTCGCGCCTGGCGTTATGAACGGTATCTGCGCCGTCTGGACCTGCGGTCCGATGGCCAGCACCGAGTCGGAATCGGCGAAGCCGATGATGCCGACGACCTTGTCGCTGTCGATCAACTGGCTGGCGACGGTCGAGATCGTCGTCGAATCGCTCTTGGAATCGTAGATCACCAGTTCTATCTGCTGGCCGAGCACGCCGCCGGCGGCGTTGATTTCGCTCGCTGCCAGCTTGGCGCCATTCAGCATCGGACCGTCGAGCGAGGCCTGGATGCCGGTCAGGTT
>NZ_RZPF01000628.1:0-3935 GCF_004022735.1 Mesorhizobium sp. M7A.F.Ca.AU.001.01.1.1 | reverse complement strand
ATACGATGGAGGGCAGCTTTCGCCGTGCGAAAGTTCTGTTCGCCATCCAGCGCAAACCGAAGCGCCCGAGGCGCACTGGCGACGATACGACGTTCTGAACGTGCGCGAGCTTTTGGTCCAGCGTCACTGAATGCTGCTGCCGACCTCTGAGGTGTTTCGGGAGAAATGTCCTTTTCACGAGATACATCGCCGAGAGGATCGGGTCGTTGTGGCTGGGATCGGCTGGATCTGGGAGATGGGTGCGGAAGATCTGGTTGAGCAAGCAATGCTCCCGCTGCGCTCGCTCCGTGAGCGACAGCCGCCTTCGGCAGTAGATGCCGGCCGCGTCCCGCTCGTAGCCAAAAGCAACCGCCTGCTGGGCGTTCGGCAACTTTAGTGCTCCGACTGTGCCTCCCAGATGGGCCATATAGAAACGACCGAGCTGATCTCGGGCGTTGCCGATACCAGCTGGCATCACATCATTCGAGGCAAGTAGCAATCGGGTGGTCTCAAAGCCGCCGGCGGCTACAATGTAATGGCAAGCCGTGACCTCACGCTTTGTGCCCTTCAAGTCAACACAGTCGATGTGGTGGACGCAACGCCCGTTCGGCGCCAGGCGAATTCCCGTCGCCGCAGCGTTTAACCAGATGTGGATATGACGCGAAGTCCGCAGCAACCCGGAAAGCCGTTTCCACACGTTGGTTGGTCGACTAAACCGCTCCAGGCGGGTCCTGAACAAATCGCCGTCGACGCCCTCGAATAGTTCAACGCGAGAACCAGGCAACGCGCTTGTTGGATCGTAGTCGTAAGACCCGACCTCGATCACCTCGTGCGCCCGACGGTAGTAGGGCAGCAGGGTTTCATAGGTGATCGGCCAGCCCGAATTGCACACCCATTCCCGCTTCTGGAAGTCGATGCCATCGAACGGCACGCAGCGGCCACCCCATGCTCGGCTCGATCCTCCCAGCGCTCGTATCCGGAAATTCTGGACAGGCGGGTGGACGAGGGGATCTGCGACAATGCCGTGGTAGAGCTCCTGCGATCTCTTGGTCTGCCACCTGCCGCCCGCTTCCAGAACGCAGACGCGTAGCTTTGCATTTTCGAGCGCCGCGGCAATGGCCAGGCCGACAGTGCCACCTCCGACAATGCAGATGTCGTAGGCAAGTCCGTCGCCCGCTGCGGTGAATTGAGCGATCAACGTTCACTCCGGATTTGTTCGATCCCCGAAGGCACGCTCCCACCCTTCGCGCCCGGCTTGGGCGAAGCAGGTAGCGCGCGAGGAGCAGTTGGCAACCACCCGATTGATCGCATTTGAAGCGCCGGCGCAAAAGAGGTGGCTTTGGTGGCGAGGTCCGTGACGACTTCAAGGGGCCCGAACCGGAAGAGTTTTTGTTGCGACCACCCTCAAAGGGCATGGTTATGGTGAACGCACTTCTCAGCCTGAGTTCGGTGGTGGTATTCCGGTTCCATTCGCGAGATTTCCCGCCCATGGCTCGCCGACAGACACGCTGTTGGCTCCGGCTGAAGCCTTGCCTCTGCTTGCGAGGTTGCCATGGCGATCCGGAACCTCGAGGCATGTGGAGAGTTGTCCAGCAGCCGGAGATCCAAGCCATGGCGCTACCAGATGCCAGTTCCGGCGCGGCCGCGCAGCCGAAACGCTCTAGCAAGCCGGCAATCCCATCGCCGCACGCCACAAGGCTTCCGGAGCAGGATTATCGATAGACGGGCGCCCAACGATATGAAGGACAATGGCCCATGAACGTCGCCAACCTGCAATTGGAAGGTTTGCTTATGGCGGTCGCTGCCGTCAATAACGCCTTGGTCCGGAGGGGCCTTCTTTCGGTTGATGATATCGATATGGCTTTGAAAACCGCGGAGGCCTCGTTCACGGCTGATGAGCGCCTCTTCGAGGACATGTCGCCCGCCAACCGGGACGCAGTCTGTTTTCCTTTGCGGCTTTTGCGGTTGGCTAACACCAAACAGTTCGAAGCGGGTGTGCCACCGTTTGCCGAGCTGGCCAGGCAAGTCGGGATAACCAAGCAGCCCTACAACGATCAGATGTGAAGGGAGGAAGACAGGCAGGTGCAGGAAATCGTCGTGGTCAACAAGGTGGTCGAATTCCGGGGAGAGGCGGTGACCGCATACCGTGACGGTCACGCACACTGCAATGCCACCGCTTTCGGCGAGGCGGGCCGCGACCCTGGACGCGAGACCATTCCCGCATTGAACCCGTAGCTCTGGCGAAGGCACCACATGGAATATTTTCGAGCACAAGGAACATGTCAGCCCACGGGTGTTTAGGCCGCAATGACAATCATCGCCGTCACGACAATGAACTACCCTCTCGCCGTCTTCCCTGGCCCGAAGCGACGCAGGCTCTCAGCAATTGCGCGACTGGAACGAAGCCGCGGCAAGTGGCTGGCGCAGAAGCGGATCCACATGACCGGTAAGCAGAAACAGGAGCCGGTCGCTGGCAGCGAACCACAATGCGGCTGCCATGAGCCGTGCGGTTCCAGATGGTTGGCTGCATTCCAAGATCGACAACCGAAACAACAAGCGCCTTTAGGGTCTGCCTGCGCGCGTGGCCTCGAAAGCCTTGGCCATGAACGATGACCCTGTGGATTCGCTCGCCAACGCAATTCACCACCGCAGCGCAATTCTGTTTGTTGGGGCAGGGGTGTCGATCAGTGTTGGACTCCCTTCTTGGGAGAAGCTGATAGAGCGAATGGCAAAGGAGCTCGGTGTCGACGACGAATTTTCCATGCGACGCGATCGTTTTCAAACCCTGGCCGAGTACTATCGGATCAAGCATGGCAGCATCGGGCCACTTCGCAGTTGGATGGACCGAAATTGGTCTGTCCCCAAGGACCGGATCGAGAAATCCGAGTTGCATCGTCTCATCGTGAAGCTCGATTTCCCTGTCATCTACACAACCAATTATGACCGTAACCTGGAACTGGCTTATGAAATATACGGTCGGGACTACGTGAAAGTGGCCAATGCACGCGATGTGGCGCAGGCCCGCCAGGGCGTTACCCACATCGTCAAATTCCATGGTGATTTCGACGAGGATTCTTCCCTCGTCCTCACCGAGACGGACTACCTTGATCGCCTCTCCTTCAATTCTCCGCTGGACGTGCGTTTTCGCTCGGATGCACTCGGCAGCACGATCCTCTTCATTGGCTATAGCCTTTCCGACCCAAACATTCGGTTGTTGCTGCACCGTCTCTGGCAGACGTGGCATCGGTCCGGCTATGAGAAAGATCGCCCGCCGTCGTTCATCTTCATGACCAGCCGAAACCCTGTGGAGGAGGCCGTGCTTGGACGTTGGGGCATTTCGGTCGTCGTCGGCGAAATCGACGAGCCGCAAGCTGCTTTGGTGGACTTCCTCAGCCGGCTGGCGGAGATGGTTGGGGACGGAGCCGAGCCTGGAGAGACGACCCATGAGGGGACCGTCGTCAGACAAAGAGCGATTGAAACAGTCAGGTCCAGGGGCAGCTAGGCGGGCTCTCAAGGAACGCCCTACGGCAGAGAACGTCGTTCCAGAGGCGATCATAGCCAGTTTGTGTGGCCAGTTTGAAAATCGCATCCCATAGAGCATGGATCTCCCATGTGAGCTTTCAACTATTCTGGCGGACGCGCTGGAACATTCTCGCATCAACAAGCTTCGAAGGGGGCACTGTTCCCGTTCAGTGTGTTTTCCCCCTGTGAGACTGCCCGCCGCCGAAAGGTGGCGGGCTTTTTTGTTGGGATGCAACCTTGGACATTATAGCGACTTTGGCCGGACACGCGCAGCGTCGCTTCCCATCATCGGTGCCTGAAGTTGGCGACAGCTTCGAAGTCCTCCCGATGCGATCGCAATTTTTGGGATAGATGTTCGTGTGGTGCCTGTCGGCGACCTGGACGCTGCCTTACCAGAACCGGCCTCCTCCGGTCCGAACCACGGCGCTGGAACC
>NZ_RZPF01000627.1:0-3935 GCF_004022735.1 Mesorhizobium sp. M7A.F.Ca.AU.001.01.1.1 | reverse complement strand
CGTGCGCACCGACCGCGAACTCGAATGTCCCGGCATCGACGCCGGCTTGCGGGCGAGGGGGGTCGAACTGGTGACGCTGCCGGACGGCATCCCCGAAGCTGATCTCATGCAGGCCGTTGCGGACGCCGATCTTTTGCTGATGTGCTACACGCCGATCACCGCACGGGTGATCGAGGCGGCTCCCAGATTGAACGGCATTGTCAAATATGGCGTCGGCGTCGATGCCATCGACATCCCCGCCGCGATGCGGCGTGGCATTCCCGTTGTCAACGTGCCGGATTATGCTGAGGAAACCGTCGCCGAAGGCGCCTTCGCGCTGATGATCGCGCTGGCCAAGCGGCTGCCCTCCATCACCGCGGCGGTGTCACGTGATGGTTGGATCTGGCCCGAGCAACGCTGGCTGGGGCGCGACATGTCCGGCGCCACGCTTGGGCTCGTCGGCTGCGGCAAGATCGGCCGCAGCATGGCGCGCATGGCAGGCCAAGGATTTCATGCGCGCGTTCTCGGCTTCGATCCCGGTGTCGATGTCGCAACCATGCGCACCGCCGGCATCGAGAAGGTAGAAGACCTCCACGTCATGCTGCGCGCCTGCGATTTCGTTTCCCTCCACTGCGTGCTGAACGACAGGACGCGCGGCTTGATTGGTGAAGCCGAGCTCGCTTGCCTGAAGCCTTCCGCTATCATCGTCAACGTCTCGCGCGGCGCGCTGATCGACGAGGCCGCCCTTGTCGAGGCGATCATCTCGGGGCGCATCGGCGGCGCCGGGCTCGACGTCTATTCGGTCGAGCCGCTGGCCAAATCGGGCCATCCGATGAGCGCGCTGTTCGGCCGCGACAACGTCATCCTGTTTCCGCATCTCACCTTCTTCACGCAGGGGGCCATGCGCCGGCTCGAAGACGACACGCTCGCGCGCTGCTTCGAAATTCTCGAAGGCCGGCCGGTTACCGTTCGTTCGTTCGACCCGCGGCTGCGGGCGCAGACATCTGGGGTTTCATTTGGCTGACCATCACCATCTCTGCACCCAATCGCGGGCCTTCCGCGAGGCCGGAATCGAAGCCAGGCCAGCGTTGCGACAGTTCCATGACAACTATCAGGTAAAATTTGCCTCTCATAAAATAAATAGATTTTACTTATCGATCGTCAGTCCCCAAAGTCGGCACAACGACGAGATCGAACGGTGCCGCATAAGGCTCCGGCCTACAGGCGAGATCGTCACAGTGCATCGCAGAATGTGCCATCAATCACAGGGGAACTGAGCATGAAATCGCAAAAGGCAACCATAGCTACGGCCTTCGCCGCGTCGCTGTTGGCGTCGTCGGCTCTTGTCGGACCGGCACTCGCCGACGGCGTCGTCACCATCTATTCCGCCGACGGCCTGCATGACGGCAATGGCAGCTGGTTCGAGACCGAATTCGCCGCCTTCACCAAGGCCACCGGCATCACCGTGCAGTATATCGAGGCAGGTTCCGGCGGCGTCGTCGAGCGTGTCGCCAAGGAAAAGTCGAATCCGCAGGCCGACGTGCTGGTGACCTTGCCGCCCTTCGTGCAGCGGGCCGCGGCTGACGGCCTGCTGCAGGACTACAAGCCGGAAGCCGCCGACCAGATCGATGGCGGCACAGACAAGTACCGGCCGCTGGTCAACAACTATATGAACTTCATCTACAACAGTGCCGTCCTGCCGGAAGCGCCAAAGGCCTACAACGACCTGCTCGACCCGAAGTTCAAGGGCAAGATCCAGTATTCTACCCCCGGCCAGGCCGGTGACGGCACCGCCGTCATGCTGCAGATCATCCACGCCTTCGGCAGCGAGGATGCCGGCTTCGAGTTCATGAAGAAGCTGCAGGACAACAATGTCGGCCCCTCCGCTTCGACCGGCAAGCTGACCGCGCTGGTCAACAAGGGTGAGCTGCATGTTGCCAATGGCGATCTGCAGATGAACATGTCGCAGATGGCCGACAATCCCAATATCAAGGTGTTCTGGCCGGCTGGACCTGACGGTGTGCGCTCCACCTTCGCGCTGCCCTATGAAATCGGCCTGGTCACCGGCGCACCCAACGCAGACAACGGCAAGAAACTGATCGACTTCCTGCTCTCCAAGGAAGCCCAGTCGAGCATCAGTTCCGTTGCGCTCGGCATGCCGGCTCGCAAGGACGTCAAGCCGGATGACGCCAACTTCGCCAAGGCGCAGGAGGCGATGAAAGGCGTGACCATCTGGTCGCCGAACTGGGACGACGCGCTGAGCAAGCTACCCGATTATGTCAAGCGCTGGAACGAAGCGACCGGAAGTTGATCCGCAAGGGAAACCCGGAGGACCACGCCATGTCGGCCGCAGCGTTTACTGGTACCAGTGTCATGGACATCGACGCCGCGAAGGTTCGCGGCGCCGGCTCCAATGTCCATTTCGACAAGGTCAGCGTTGCCTATGGCGCGCATGTCGTCCTGCATCCGCTGACCCTGGATATCGCACCTGGCGAGATCCTGGCGATGATCGGCCCATCCGGCTCCGGCAAGACGACGGCCTTGCGCGCCGTGGCCGGCTTCGTGCGACCCGCCAGCGGGCGGATCCGCATCGGCGCCACCGATGTGACCGATCTGCCGCCCTACGAGCGCGGCCTTGGCATGGTGGTGCAGAACTACGCGCTGTTTCCGCATATGCGGGTCGAGGACAACGTTGCCTTCGGCCTCAGAGCACAGGGCGCCGACAAGGCGCTGATCGGTGAGCGGATCAAGGATGCGCTGGGCACTGTCGGCATGTCGGCCTATGCCCGGCGCTATCCGCGCGAGCTTTCGGGCGGCCAGCAGCAGCGCGTGGCGATTGCGCGTGCCTTGGCCGTGCGGCCGCGCGTGCTCCTGCTCGACGAGCCGCTCTCGGCGCTCGACGCCCAGATCCGCCGCAACATGGTCGAGGAGATTGCCCGGCTGCACCGCAGCCTGCCCGGCCTCACGATCCTCTATGTCACCCACGACCAGACCGAGGCACTGACGCTTGCCGACAAGATCGCCATCATGCGCGACGGCAGGGTCTGTTCGCATGGACCGACGACCGAACTCTACCGCCGCCCGCCAAACCGTTTTACGGCCGAGTTCCTCGGCCGCGCCAATCTTCTTCCGGTAACGGTTGCCGAGGCCGTCGGGTCGAAGGGATTTGCCACGGCAAGGCATGGTGACGCGCTGCTGACCGGCGCCGGCCGCAACGAGAAGGCCGGCGACAAGAGCCTGCTCTGTATCAGGCCGCAGCATCTCAGCCTGACCGCCGACAGCGACCATACCAACCGCATCGTGGGCACGCTCCAGGAAGTGCACTGGCAGGGCGAACTGACCCATCTCGTGCTCGACGTCGACGGCACGCCGGTGCGTGTCTCGGCGACCAGGCTGCCGATCGCCTTGCCCGAACCCGGCGCCAAGGTGCCGCTGTTCTTCGCGCCCGCCGACACCTCGCTTCTCCCGGAAGACGCCGGTGTCTGAGGCGGTCGCCATCCCTGCGCCGGCGATGAAGCTCTCGTCGGGTAAATTGTGGATAGTGCCACCGGCGGCCCTGCTGGCGCTGCTGTTCTTCTATCCGTTGGCACTGATTGCCCGCCAGGCCTTCCTCGACGACAGTGGCGTCGCCAATGTCGCCGAAGTCATCCGCGTGCTGCATTCGCGCTTCTTCCTCAACGCGCTGATCAACACGGTGTCGATCTCGGTCGCGGCGACGGCCGGATGTCTGGTCGTCGGCCTCGTGCTGGCGCTGATTCTGGCCTTCGTGCCGTTCCCCGGCAGCGGCTTCATCGCCCGGCTGATCGATACCTTCATCGCGCTGCCGACATTCCTGGTGACGCTTGCCTTCACCTTCCTCTATGGCTCCGCCGGCATGCTCAATGCCGGGCTGATGGAGACCTTTTCGCTGCCGCTGCCGCCCGTCGATTTCCTCTATTCCGCGTGGGGTGTGATCC
>NZ_RZPF01000626.1:0-3937 GCF_004022735.1 Mesorhizobium sp. M7A.F.Ca.AU.001.01.1.1 | reverse complement strand
AACTTGAAATCAGTTATTTCGCCGAGGTCGGCAACATAATGGTGATTTCGTCAGCTTGGGACAGATTGAGCGCCTTGCGCGCCTGCTCATCGAGCATGTCCTTCTCGAGCGTGCCTTCATGCATCAGCCGAACGCGGCGCTCGAGCTCCATGCGGCGCGCCTTGATCGCATCGAGCTGGCCTTGCAGCGCAACCGTCTGGGCTTCCAGCTGATATTTCGAGTAGATACCGAATTCGCCGTGATAGGCATGAAAGCCGAAATAGGCCAGGAACGCCACGCAAAGCGAGGGAATGATCAGCCGGCCGGTGTTTCTCTGCTTGTGCTGACGCGTCCACATCGCCCGATTCCTCTAGAGCATGATGCCGAAAAGTGTGAAGCGGTTTTCGGACGACATCATGCTCTATCTCTTTGATTTAGAGTCGGATTCAGATTTCAGGTCGAACAGACCTGAGATCATCCGGCTCTAGCCCGCGAACTCAGGCGGCTCACGATCTTTCTCGCCCGATTGTGCTTAACGGACGGTTACGGGTGACCTGTTTGGCGGCGCCGAAACGAAAAAGGGCGGGAATGCTCCCGCCCTTTTGTCCGGTATCGATGAGCCGGTGTTTCCGGATCAGCCCTTGACCACCGACTTGCCGGCGTAGCTTGCCTGCTTGCCGAGCTCTTCCTCGATGCGGATCAGCTGATTGTACTTGGCCATGCGGTCCGAGCGCGACAGCGAGCCGGTCTTGATCTGTCCGCAATTGGTGGCGACGGCGAGATCGGCAATGGTCGAATCCTCGGTTTCGCCCGAGCGGTGCGACATCACGGCGGTGTAGCCGGCCTTGTGCGCGGTCTCGACGGCGTCGAGCGTTTCCGTAAGCGAGCCGATCTGGTTGACCTTAACCAGGATCGAGTTGGCAACCCCCATGCGGATGCCGTCGCGCAGCCGCGCCGTGTTGGTGACGAACAAATCGTCGCCAACCAGCTGCGTCTTCTTGCCGATCAGGTCGGTCAGGTACTTCCAGCCTTCCCAATCGTCCTCGGCAAGACCGTCCTCGATCGAGATGATCGGATAGTCGGCGGCAAGCTTGGCCAGGTATTTGGCCTGGGCCTTGGGATCGCGCGTCTTTTTCTCGCCTTCATAGACGTAGTTGCCGTCCTTGAAGAACTCGGTCGCGGCGCAATCGAGGCCGAGCGCGATCTCGTCGCCCGGCTTGAAGCCGGCCTGCTCGATCGATTCCATGATGAAATCGAGCGCCACCGGAGCGCTTTTCAGGTTCGGGGCAAAGCCGCCCTCGTCGCCGACATTGGTGTTGTGGCCGGCATCCTTCAGTTTCTTGCGCAGCGTATGGAAGATTTCCGAACCCCAGCGGACACCTTCGCGCAGCGTCGGCGCGCCGATCGGCAGGATCATGAATTCCTGGAAATCGATCGGGTTGTCGGCATGCGCGCCGCCATTGATGATGTTCATCATCGGTACCGGCAGGAGATGCGCCTTGGTGCCTCCGACATAACGGTAGAGCGGCAGGCCGGCGGCATCAGCGGCCGCCTTGGCCACCGCCAGCGAAACGCCGAGAATGGCGTTGGCGCCAAGCCGGCTCTTGTTGGGCGTGCCGTCGAGCTCGATCATGGTCTGGTCGATATGAATCTGGTTTTCGGCTTCCATGCCGCCGATGGCCTCGAACAGCTCGCCGTTCACCGCCTCGACGGCTTTGAGCACGCCTTTGCCGAGATAGCGGGCGCCGCCGTCGCGCAGTTCGACGGCCTCGTGGGCACCGGTCGAAGCACCCGACGGCACCGCCGCGCGGCCCATCGAGCCGTCTTCGAGAATGACATCGACCTCGACGGTCGGATTTCCACGGCTGTCCAGGATTTCACGCCCGACAATGTCGACGATGGCGGTCATTTGCGATGTCCTCGATTGATCTGAAGAATGCCGCACGTCTTAGCCAAAGTGCTGCAAAAGGCAATCGGCCCGCTGGCAATTGTTGCCGCGGCAACAGCGTCCGAACGATTCACGAAGCGCAAATCGCTGTCATCATAAGTCATGTACGGTCGGCTGACTTCCGGTTAAGGTGCAGCGCGCGGGGCGAAACAGGAGGAGTTTCGCCATGTCTCAGTTGAGCGGTATCGTGAGTCTGTTTCTGATCGCGGCGGCATTCCTGACGTCATGCGACAATCAGCAGTCGCCGCCGAAGGCGATGGCCCCCTTACACGTCAGCGAATAAGCCGGAATCCAAAGCGGCCCCGTCTCTCTCGACGGGGCCGCTTTGTCGTTGTTGTTAATGCCAGTAAGGCGTGACCTTGTAATAATTGTAGGATTCGTCGCGCGCCGCCTCGCCATCGGCACCGGTCAGTTCGTTGATCGAATAGGCCGGTGCCGCCATGAGTTGTTCCTTGGAAAACGGCACGACATAACCGCCCTTGTCCTCATCATAGTCGAGGCTTGCCCAGGGAATGGCGTGATATTTCTCGCCGATGCCAAGGAAGCCGCCAAAACCGATGACCGCGAACATGATCCCGTTCGTCATCTTGTCGAGCATCACATCCTCTATGCTGCCGATGCTTGTGCCTTCGGTGTTGTAGACCGATGTGCCGATGACCCGCGAAGCGGCAATGGCTTGGGTGTGGCCAGTCTGGGTTGCCATGATTGTGCTCCTCATTGTGGTTTCGAACCATAATTGGACAATGAGGGGCGCGGGCGAAGGTTCCCGACTTTTTCGGCGTCGACCGATCACTCCGCGAGGATGAAGGTAACCTTCATGTTGACGCGATAAGCAACGATCTTGCCGTCCTGGACGACGATCTTCTGGTCCTGGATCCAGGCGCCCTCGACGTTCTTCAGCGTTTTGGATGCGCGCGCAATTCCCTGTTCGATGGCGTCCTGAAAGCTCTTCTTCGACGACGATGTGATTTCGGTGACGCGGGCGACAGACATGGCTTCCTCCTGCCAAAACGCTCATTTGCCGGTAGAGCGTACAGGCGGCTTGCGCCGTCCACAAGCATCGGCGGTCGACAGAGGATATTGTCCGGCCTAGAGACCCTTGGCGATGCGGTCGAATGCCATCAGCCGCTCGAGTAGAGCGGGCATGTCCTTCAACGGCAGCATGTTGGGGCCGTCGGAAGAGGTCGAGTTGCCAGGATCCTGATGGGTCTCGATGAAGACGCCGGCAACGCCGACAGCGACGGCCGCGCGCGCCAGCGTCTCGACAAAACGACGTTCACCGCCCGAGGAACCGCCCTGCCCGCCCGGCTGCTGCACCGAATGGGTCGCATCGAAGATCACCGGCGCGCCGATCTCTGCCATGACAGGCAAAGCGCGCATGTCGGAGACCAGCGTGTTGTAGCCGAAAGAAGCACCGCGCTCGGTGGTCAGCACATTGGCATTGCCGGATCCGGTGATCTTGGCGACGACGTTCTTCATGTCCCAGGGGGCAAGGAACTGTCCCTTCTTCACGTTGATGACCTTGCCGGTTTTCGCCGCGGCGACCAGCATGTCGGTCTGGCGCGACAGGAAAGCCGGAATCTGCAGGACATCGACATGCGGCGCCACGATGGCGCACTGCTCCTCGGTGTGGACATCGGTCAGCACCGGGAGCGAAAATTCCTTGCGCAGTTCGTCGAAGACGGGAAGTGCCGCGTCCATGCCGGCGCCGCGCGTCGCCGACAGCGAGGTGCGGTTGGCCTTGTCGTAGCTGGTCTTGTAGACGAGGCCTATTCCGAGCCTGCCGGTCAGTTCCTTCAGCGCGCCGGCCATGTCGAAAGCGTGCTGACGCGACTCGAACTGGCACGGGCCGGCGATCAGCGACAGAGCCGCCTTGTTGTCGAAGACGACATTGCCGACAATTACCGCTGAATTGGGCGCGACGGGCTTGTTCATTTGGTCTCCCGGAAGATGAAAGCCGCGCCCTGTCCGGGTGCAGGCTGCACGACAATATCATTGCCCGCTATATCG
>NZ_RZPF01000625.1:0-3947 GCF_004022735.1 Mesorhizobium sp. M7A.F.Ca.AU.001.01.1.1 | reverse complement strand
GAGCGCGACTGGATGCCGCGCGTGAAATTCTTCGGCGGCAAGGCGGCGCCCAGCTACCACAATGCCAAGCTGATCATCAAACTCGCCAACGATGTCGCCAAGGTCATCAACCGCGATCCGGCCGTGCGCGGTCTGCTGAAGGTGGTGTTCGTGCCGAACTACAATGTCAGCCTTGCCGAGATCATGATGCCGGCCGCCGATCTGTCCGAACAGATCTCGACCGCCGGCATGGAAGCGTCGGGCACCGGCAACATGAAGTTCGCGCTGAACGGTGCGCTGACCATCGGCACGCTCGACGGTGCCAATGTCGAGATCAAGGAATGCGTCGGCGACGACAACATCTTCATCTTCGGCCTGACCACCGCCGAGGTCGCCGAGCGGCGCAACAACGGCTACGATCCGCGCGCCGTCATCGAAGGCTCGCCTGAGCTGGCGCAAGCGGTTGCGGCTGTTTCGTCAGGCGTCTTCTCGCCGGACGATCCGGAGCGTTACCGCGATCTCATCAACGGTCTCTACAACAGCGACTGGTTCATGGTTGCCGCCGATTTCGATGCCTATGCCGCCGCCCAGCGTGAGGTCGATGCGGTCTGGCGCAACAGTCCCGACTGGTACGCCCGGGCAATCCGCAACGTTGCGCGTGTCGGCTGGTTCTCCTCCGATCGCACGATCCGCCAATATGCGAAAGAAATCTGGAACGTGCCTGTCTGATGTGATTGCATGAGGCCGCAAACAATGTGGTCCCGGTGATGTGAATTTGAATGTTGGATTTACATCACTAGAAACAAACACTTGGTGCCCGGGGAGGGACACTGCCTGATGAAGAAGCCGCGCGCGACCGCTGCGACAAGCGGGCCGGATGGACTGGCGCCAGCCGGCGATGTTGCGGCGATTGTTGCCGGCACGCACGGAGATCCCTTCGCCGTCCTTGGTGTCCATGAGGTCGGCAAGAGCCTGTATGCCCGGTGCTTTGTTCCGAATGCCGAATTCGTCACCGCCTACACGCTGACCGGCACCATCGCGGGTGAACTGTCCAGGCGCAACGATGGCGGCTTTTTCGAAGGCAAGCTCTCGATCAAGAAGCGGCAACCCCTGCGCTATCATGCCAGGAACGCCGGCGGCGACTGGTGGCTGACCGATCCCTATTCGTTCGGTCCGGTGCTGGGCCCGATGGACGATTACTACATCGCCCAAGGCTCGCATCTCAGGCTGTTCGATAAGCTCGGCGCCCATGTCATTGATCACGAAGGCGCCACCGGAGTGCATTTCGCCGTCTGGGCTCCCAATGCGCGGCGCGTCTCGGTGGTCGGCGACTTCAACGAGTGGGACGGCCGCCGGCACACCATGCGAGACCGCCGCGACACCGGCATCTGGGAACTGTTCATACCCGACATCGGTGCCGGACGACCCTACAAATACGAGATCATCGGCCCCGATGGTGTGAGGCTGCCGCTGAAGGCCGACCCGTTCGCCTTCAAATCCGAACTGCGTCCGGCTACTGCTTCGGTCGTGGCGGTGCCGCCGGCGCACGAGTGGGGCGACGAGGCGCATCGCAATTTCTGGCGCAATGCCGATCACCGGCGAGAAGCCATCTCGATCTACGAGGTCCATGCCGGCTCCTGGCAGCTTCGCGACGACGGAACGTTCCTGTCATGGGACGAGTTGGCCGACCGGCTGATCCCCTATGTGGTTGAGACCGGTTTCACCCACATCGAATTCATGCCGATCTCTGAACATCCCTACGACCCGTCCTGGGGCTACCAGACGACCGGCCTTTACGCGCCATCGGCCCGCTTTGGCGACCCGGACGGCTTTGCCCGTTTCGTCGATGGCGCCCACCGCGCCGGCGTCGGCGTCATCCTCGACTGGGTGCCGGCACATTTCCCGGTCGACGCGCATGGCCTGGCCAATTTCGATGGCACCGCGCTCTATGAACATGCCGATCCGCGCAAGGGTTTTCATCCCGACTGGAACACCGCGATCTACAATTTCGGCCGCCGCGAGGTGGTGTCGTTCCTGGTCAACAATGCGCTGTTCTGGGCCGAGAAATACCATGTCGACGGTTTGCGCGTCGACGCGGTCGCCTCGATGCTCTACCTCGACTATTCACGCAAGGCCGGCGAATGGATCCCCAACGAGAAGGGCGGCCGCGAGAATCTCGAGGCGGTCAGCTTCCTGCAGAAGATGAACAAGGAGGTCTACGGCCATCATCCGGGCGTCATGACCATAGCCGAGGAATCGACCTCATGGCCGAAGGTCTCGGCACCGGTGCATGAAGGCGGCCTCGGCTTCGGCTTCAAGTGGAATATGGGCTTCATGCACGACACGCTGGAGTATTTCTCCAAGGAGCCGATCTTCCGAAAGCACCACCACAACGACCTCACCTTCGGCCTGACCTACGCCTTCTCGGAGAATTTCGTGCTGCCGCTCTCGCATGACGAGGTTGTGCACGGCAAAGGCACGTTGCTTGGCAAGATGGCCGGCGACGACTGGCAGAAGTTTGCGACGCTACGCGCCTACTACGCTTTCATGTGGGGCTATCCCGGCAAGAAGCTGCTTTTCATGGGGCAGGAGTTCGCGCAGCGCCGCGAATGGAGCGAGGCGCGCGCGCTCGACTGGAACCTGCTTGAATTCCGGCCGCATCGCGGCGTTTGGCAGACGGTGCGCGATCTCAACTATCTCTACCGTTCGCGCCCGGCGCTGCATGGCCGCGACTGCGAACCGGAAGGGTTTTCCTGGCTGATCGTCGACGACAGCCAGAATTCGGTTTTTGCCTGGCTGCGCAGCGCGCCGGGCGGCAGCCCGGTGGCCGTCATTTCCAATTTCACGCCGGTGCCGCGCGATAATTATCGCGTGCCGTTGCCGACATCAGGCAAATGGCGCGAGATCATCAACACCGACGCTTCTGAATATGGCGGTTCCGGCAAGGGCAATGGCGGCATGGTCGAGGCACGGGCGGAGGAAGGAAGCATCGCCGCGACGATGCTCTTGCCGCCGCTGTCCACGATCATGCTCGAGCTCGTCGCCGACTGAACCCATCGACACTGAGTAACATGTCGAGATCGAGTAACTTGGGAGGGTAGAAATGGCAGACTTGAAACGGACCCAGCCGCTGGCGCGCGATGCCATGGCCTATGTATTGGCCGGCGGCCGTGGCAGCCGCCTCAAGGAACTGACCGACCGGCGTGCCAAGCCGGCCGTCTATTTCGGCGGCAAGACGCGCATCATCGACTTCGCGCTCTCCAACGCGCTTAACTCCGGCATTCGACGCCTCGGCGTTGCCACCCAGTACAAGGCACATTCGCTGATCCGTCATTTGCAGCGCGGCTGGAACTTCCTGCGCCCAGAGCGAAACGAAAGCTTCGACATCCTGCCGGCCAGCCAGCGCGTCTCGGAAACGCAGTGGTATGAGGGCACGGCTGACGCCGTCTATCAGAACATCGACATCATCGAGGCCTACGGACCCGAATACATGGTCATCCTGGCTGGCGACCACATCTACAAGATGGACTACGAGATGATGCTTCGCCAGCACGTCGACGCCAATGCCGACGTCACCGTTGGCTGCCTCGAAGTGCCGCGCATGGAAGCCACCGGCTTCGGCGTCATGCATGTCGATGGCAAGGACAACATCATCGCCTTCGTCGAAAAGCCCGCCGATCCGCCCGGCATTCCCGATAAGCCGGAGTTTGCCTTGGCCTCGATGGGCATTTACGTCTTCAAGACCAAGTTTCTGATGGAGCAGTTGCGCCGCGATGCGGCCGAGCCGGGCTCGAGCCGCGACTTCGGCAAGGACATCATCCCCTATATCGTCCAGCACGGTAAGGCGATCGCGCACCGCTTCGCCAAGTCCTGCGTCCGTTCGACCGCCGAGAACGAGGCCTACTGGCGCGACGTCGGAACGGTCGACGCCTATTGGGAAGCCAATATCGACCTGACCGATATCACGC
>NZ_RZPF01000624.1:0-3949 GCF_004022735.1 Mesorhizobium sp. M7A.F.Ca.AU.001.01.1.1 | reverse complement strand
CCCCACAGGGGGAGAAGGAAGAAAGAACTCAATCCGCCGGCCGGTCCGCTGGATAGGGCGTCTTGACCAGGATCGCCATGCCGATCCCGAGGAACAGCACGATCACCGCCATGCCGAGCCGTGCCGAGCCGCTGGCCAGGGTGACGGACGCGACCATGAACGGCGCCAGGAAACTGGTCGCCCGTCCGGCCAGCGCATAAATGCCGAAATAGCGGCCGGATTCGGCGGCCGTGACGCTGCGCGCCATGTAGGATCGCGACGACGCCTGCACCGGCCCGAAAGCCACACCGATCAACAGGCCGAAGAAGATGTAGGCCTTTTCCGCTGCCGTGCCGAACAGGCCACCGCTGTCCGGTCCAAGCATCATCCAGAGGCCGAACAAAGTATAGCCCGGTCCGGTCGAGACGATGCCGATCGTGGCGATGCTGAGCAGGACCAGCGAGATCATGACGATGGTTTTTGAGCCAAGCGCCGTATCGAGACGGGCTGCAACCAGGCAGCCGAAGATGGCGACGACGTTGAGAATGATGCCGAAAATACCGATTTCGGTGATCGACCAGTGGAACATCGCTGCTGCGAAAGTGCCCCCCAGCGCCAGCACCGCATTGACACCGTCCTGATAGATCATGCGGGCGACAAGGAAGCGGAAGATGCCGCTGCGCTTGCGCACCTCGCCCAGCGTCACTTTCAGCTCCGCCAACCCCTCTCGCACCGCAGGGCCGATCGGCAGGCCCTTGATGGCATCGGGGGTGAAAAAGAACATCGGCAGGATGAACAGGAAGTACCAGCCGGCTGACAAAGGCCCGGTTGCGCGCGCGTCCTCGCCGAGCTTCGGGTCGAGCCCAAAGAGCGGGTCGGTGCCGATGATCGTCTTGCCGGTCTCCGGCGAACCGGCCAAGCAAGCGACGACGAAGATCAGCGCGATCATGCCGCCGAGATAACCAAGGCCCCAGGCCATGTTGGAGATTCGGCCGATCTCGCTCTTCGGCACCAGGCGCGGCATCATCGAATCGTTGAACACGGTCGAAAACTCGGCCGCGACCGACGCCAGCGAAAAGAATAGCACGACCAGGAAAAGGTTCGAACCGGGGGCCGCGAACCAAAGCATGCAAAGGCAGGTGACCTTGACCGCGGCAAAGAATGCGATCCAGGGCTTGCGCGGGCCGGTCTGGTCGGCAATCGAGCCGAGGATAGGCGACAGCACGGCGATGACAAGACCGGCCGCGGCAATGCCGTAGCCCCAGGCCGCCTGGCCGGTCTCCGGATCGCTCGCCATGCGCGAGACGAAGTAAGGTCCAAAGATGAAGGTCGTCACGACCGTGAAGAACGGCTGCGCCGCCCAGTCGAACAGCATCCATCCCCAGATGCCGCGCCCGGACGCACGCTGCACTGTCTCTACCGTCATCATGATCCCTCGGCACCGGTTCCGTGTCGGGCGCCATGTCTGCATGTTTCATGCGCTCATGCAATGAACGAAGCTCGGTGCCGTACCCTTGACGCTGCCGGGCGTTCACTGTTCGAAAGCCATGCAACCGGCTTTCGTCCGCTTCGCGAACCAAGCCCGTATTTTTCTCGTGGGGGAAGTCGGACCGTAGGTCCGGCGCCGTCCTCCACCCCCTGCTTCGCAACGATTGTCGCCGGCGTGGATCTCTTGATTATTAAGTTGACTCTTTTTGTCCGCTTTGACTAATTGCGCTCGCGCAGGGCCGGAACGGTGACCGGCCGAACTGCTCGAAATTGGTCTGACAGGGAATAAGAGATGACGATTGGTCGACAGGCATTGTTGCGCATTCAGGCAAGGCGATTGATTGCGAGCAGTGCCTTGATAGCGGCATCTTTTGGAATGGTGGGGACCGGCCGGGCCCAGGACGTTTCGCCGGACGATGCAACTCAACTGGAAACGATCGTCGTCACCGGCAAGTCGGACCGCGTTGGCGGGCCCGATCAAACGATCGTCGCCAAGGATACGGCGACCGCCACCAAGACCGATACGCCGATCGTCGACGTTCCCGCCTCGGTTTCAGTTGTAACCCAAAAGGAACTGGAGGCGCGCCATGTCGAAAGCCTCCAGCAGGCCGTGGCCTACACATCCAGCGTCCTCACCGACGAGTTCGGCAACGATGACCGATACGACTATATTCGCATCCGCGGTTTCGACCAGACATCGCTCGGTACCTATCGCGACGGCTTGACGGCGCGCATCCCAGCCTGGTTCACGGCCAGCCGTCTCGAACCTTACGGACTTCAGCGCGTGGAGGTCCTAAAGGGATCGACATCGACGCTTTTTGGTCTCAACGGCCCTGGCGGATTGGTGAACGCCATTACCAAGCGGCCGCTGGACCAGAAGCAGGGGGAGATTTACACGTCCTATGGCGACGGCACCAAGGAGATTGGCGTTGATTTTGGCGGGCCGATCGACCCCGATGGCGTGTGGACCTATCGGCTTACCGGGCTGGCCAAGGATGGCGATCAAGGATGGGATTATTCCAACGACGACCGGCTTTACATCGCACCCGCGTTGACCATCAAGCCCGAGGAAGGAACCTCGCTCACCATCCTGACTGACTATTACAAGCGAGATGGCACAGGCGCACGCGGCACCCCCGCCGGCGCCAATATCGACATCGGCACCTTCCTGGGCGAGCCGGATTTCAACCGCTTCAACACCGAGCAGGTCGATATCGGCTACCAGTTCGAACATGAATTCAACGAGAATCTCACCTTCCGCTCCAATGCCCGCTACACGCATTTGAGCCTCGACTACGCCGAGGTCTACGGCGCGTCGCTTGACCCCACGGCGGACCGCACGGCATTTTCCGTCGGCGGCCTGTCCAACCGCTATGCCTTCGACAATCAGTTGCAATACGATACGGGCTGGGACCGGGTCGCCAGCAAGACGCTTGTCGGCGTCGACTACGCCAACGACAACACCCGCGAAAACATCCTCTTCGGCACTGCCGGCCCCATCGACATCGACAACCCGACCTATTGCGGTCTGTCCTGCATCAACCTCGGCCCCTATGTGAACTGGCGGGTCAAGCAGCAGGCGGTCGGTGTCTATGCCCAGGAGCAATTGACGTTTGACGACCGCTGGATCGTCACCCTGGGCGGGCGCTGGGACCGCGTGCAGACGACAGCTGATTATCTCGACCTGGGAACGCAGGACGACGACACCGCATCGGCCTTCACCAAGCGCGCCGGCCTGACCTACAAATTCACGCCGAACCTCGCGGTCTACGCCAACTATTCGGAAAGCTTCCAGCCGCTCGTGTCGCCAAGCGCCAACGGGTATGCGGTCTCGGGCTCGTTGAAGCCTCAGGAGGGCAAACAGTATGAGGCAGGCATCAAGTACAAGCCCGACGGCTTCGACGGCCTGTTCACAGCCGCGGTCTTCGACCTTACCCAAACCAATGTTCCGACCTATGTCACGCCTGTTGTCCAGCAGCAGATCGGCAAGGTTGGCGTCCGCGGCATCGAACTCGAGGGCAAGGCCGCCATCGCGGAAAACTTGAACCTGACGCTTGCCTATTCCTACTGGGATGCCGAGATCCTGGAAGACGGCATTGGCGGGAATGCCGGCAATCGGCCGCAGCGCGTTCCTCGCCACCTGGCGTCAGCCTGGGTCGACTACACGCTTCCCGAGGAAGGACCGCGTGGCGACCTGACCATCGGCGGTGGCCTGCGCTATATCGGACAAACCTACGGGGATGACGCGAACACCATTTCGATTGGCGGCTACGCACTGGTGGATGCGGCGATTAGCTACAAGATGACCAAGGACGTGACGTTGGCCTTGAACGCAACGAACCTGTTCGACCGGAAGTATCTGACAACCAGCTATTACGGGACCGAATTCTACGGCGACCGGCTGAAAATCGTCGGCACCCTCAAACATTCCTGGTGAGCTTGCTGAGCGCCAAGCGCCGATAACATTGGAAAAGGCGCCACA
>NZ_RZPF01000623.1:0-3969 GCF_004022735.1 Mesorhizobium sp. M7A.F.Ca.AU.001.01.1.1 | reverse complement strand
CCGCAGTTCAAGCACAGCGAAGCGATGTCGCAGTCGATCGACTGCAAGACGCAGGAAGAGGTGGATTACTTCTGGGACAAGCTCATCGAAGGTGGCGGCCAACCATCGCAATGCAGCTGGCTGAAGGATAAATTCGGCGTCTCCTGGCAGGTTGTGCCGGAGCAGCTGCCGCGCCTGCTTCTGGATCCGGACCGGGCCAAGGCCGGCCGCGTGATGTCGGCGATGATGCAGATGAGCAAGATCGACATCGCCAAGATAGAGGAAGCTGCCAGAGGATAGTCGAGGGTCGCGCCGCCCCTCATCCGCCCTTCGGGCACCTTCTCCCCGTGAACGGGGAGAAGGAAAAAGCGCGACTTACGCCGCTCTGTCGCGGACCTGATAGTCCTTGATCGTGGCAAACTTGATCGCCTTCCAGCGCTCCGCTTCGTAGTTCAGCGAGAAGGCGTGCTGGGCGAGGAACACCGGGTCGTTGTCGAGGTCGCGGGCGATGTCGCCGCGATGCGCCTCGATGAAACGCAGGACCTCGGCCTTGTCGTCGGCCGAGATCCAGCGGCACACGGAAAAGCGCGACATCTCGAATTCGACCGGCAGGGTGTATTCGAAGTTCAGCCGTTCCTTCAGGACGTCGAGTTGCAGCGCGCCGACGACACCGACGATGGCCGGTGAGCCGTCCTCGGGCGAAAACAGCTGCACGACGCCCTCCTCTGCCATCTGGTGCAGCGCTTCCTTCAGCTTTTTGGCCTTCATCGCGTCGCCGAGGCGGACACGGCGCAGGATTTCCGGGGCGAAATTCGGAACGCCGCGGAACAGGATTTCCTCGCCCTCGGTCAGCGTATCGCCAATACGCAGCGTGCCGTGGTTGGGAATGCCGACGACGTCGCCGGCAAAGGCCTCGTCGGCGGTGACGCGTGTGCGGGCAAAGAAGAACTGCGGCGCCGACAGCGACATCGGTTTTCCCGTGCGTACCAGCTTGGCCTTCATGCCGCGCTCGAGCTTGCCCGAACAGACGCGGACGAAGGCTATGCGGTCGCGGTGGTTGGGATCCATGTTGGCCTGGATCTTGAAGACGAAGGACGTCATCTTCTCTTCGGTCGCCTCGACCTTGCGGGTGTCGGCCTCTTGAGCACGCGGCGGCGGTCCAAAAGCGCCGAGCGCCTCGATCAGGTCGCGCACGCCATAATTGCGCAGCGCCGAGCCGAAATAGACCGGCGTCAGGTGACCCTCGCGGAAGGCTTCTATATCAAGGGGTCTGCATGCTTCCCGCGCCAGCTCCAGCTCCTCGATGAAGGCCTCGCGCTCGTTCTCCGGCAAAAGGCCGGCGACGCGGTTGGAATCGGGACCGTTGACCGGCGTGCGCTCCTTCTCGTCGTCGCCCCTGCGCACGGCGTTCAGCGCCAGATGGTAGGTGCCGGAAAAATTCTTGCCCCGGCCGATCGGCCAGGTGATCGGCGCCGTATCCAGCGCCAGCTTCTGCTCGATCTCATCCAGAATCTCGAACGGATCGCGGCTTTCGCGATCCATCTTGTTGACGAAGGTGATGATCGGGATGTCGCGTAGCCGGCAGACTTCGAAAAGCTTCAGCGTGCGCGGCTCGATGCCCTTGGCGGCATCGATGACCATGACGGCCGAGTCGACCGCCGATAGCGTGCGATAGGTGTCGTCTGCGAAATCCTCGTGGCCGGGCGTGTCGAGCAGGTTGAAGACATTGTCTTCATACTCGAAGGTCATCACCGAAGTGACGACCGAAATGCCGCGCTCACGCTCGATCTTCATCCAGTCCGACCGCGTCTGGATCTTGTCCTTCTTGGCCTTGACCTCGCCGGCAAGCTGGATGGCGCCGCCGAACAGCAGCAGCTTTTCGGTGAGCGTGGTCTTGCCGGCGTCCGGGTGCGCGATGATCGCGAAGGTGCGGCGGCGCGCCACTTCTTCTTCTATTGCTTCGGGCATTCTCTGGGATTTCCGTGTGACAGGCCGGGCTTCTAGCAGCGCAGTGCGGGCCTGTCGACCGGTCCGGCGGCAGGGAAGCCGCCGGAAGCCATGGCTTGCTTCAGGCCAATTCGGCCGTGCGGCTCGCCTGAAAGACCTCGGGGAGCCAGCCGGCAATGGTGCCGCCTATCGCGTCGGCATGGTCTTCCTGCAGATAGTGCGCACCGGGTCCGAGATTGATGAACCGGCAGTTCTTCAGCCCGGCGGCGAATTCGCGTGCGGCCTGCGGCGCAATCAGCGCGCCGGGATCGCCCGCAAACAGCAGTTTCGGATAGGTGGAGAGCCGAAGTGCGCGATGATCATGTTCGCTGATGGCGGCAACGTCGGCGGGCTGGCCCTCGATCGGCAATTCCCGAGGCAGGCGCAACACCGGCTTTCGCGATTGCGGTGTCGGGAACGGCGCCCGGTAGACGGTCATCTCCTCATCGCTCAGTGTACGCAGCACCGAGGCCGGCAACACTTTTTCGACGAAGACATTGTCTTCCAGGACCAGCTTCTCGCCGACACCCGGCGTGCGCAGCGCCTTGAACATTTCGCGGGCTTGCGGGCGCTGATGAAAATCCTCCCAGCGCTCGAAGGGTCGGATGAATTCCATGAAGGCAAGGCCGAGCACGCGTTGCGGTCGCCGCGCCGCGAGATGGAAAGCCAGGGCCGTGCCCCAGTCCTGCGCGACCAACACCACTTCCTGGATGTCGAGCACGTCCAGGAAGGCGTCGAGATAGCGGACGTGATCGAAGAAGCGATAATCGATATCGGGCTTGCCGGATTGGCCGTAGCCGATCAGGTCGGGCGCGATGCAGCGACCGAGCGGCGCGACATACGGGATGATGTTGCGCCAGATGTGGGATGAGGTCGGATTGCCATGCAGGAACAGAACGGTGGGGCCGGACGCTCCCGTCTCGACATAGGACATGGTCGAATCGAGCACGGCGATCTGCGAGCGTCTCGGTGCAGCGACGCCAGCTTGAGAAATGTTGGCTTTCGAACTCATGGGGTCGGCTCCTTTGCAAAAACTGTGCTGAAGATGATTTTCTTGAACCGCTCGAGCGGCGCGGGGCTACGTTCAACCTTCATGCGCAGCATGGCGCCCTGCCAAGACGACAGCAGGAAGTCGGCAAGGTCCTCGGCCTCGAAGGTCTTGGAGATGTCGCCGGCTGCCTGGCCTTCGGCGATGCAGGCGGCGAAGGGCTGGCGCCAGCGTTCGAAGATGTCGACGAGTTGCAGGCGCAGCGGCTCGCTGTGGACCGCGGTCTCGAGGCTGAGATTGCCTATCATGCAGCCGCGTGCCCAATCATGCGCCTCAAGCTTCGAGGTGATGACATCGACGTAGCGCCTCAGCCGGCCGATGGGCGGCGTGCCGTCCTGCGCCAAGGCTTTCTCGACCAACTTGCCGACATAGGCGAAATAGCGGTCCAGCACCTCCCCGGCAAACTCCTCCTTGGAGGCAAAATGGTTGGTGAACGAGCCGGGCCGGGCGTCGGCGGCGGCAACGATGTCGCGCACACCGGCGGCGGCATAGCCGGAATTCCAGATGGTCCGGAACCCGGCGTCAAGGAGGTTTTCGCGGAGTGATTGTCTGGCCATACCGATATAATACGTACGTACGTATTGATGTCAAGCCGAATAATTTGCGTTGCCGATGTTGGCAAGCGGGGGTGGCACTGGAAGAGTGTCCCTCAGGGGGTGGCGAGTTTGAGGAGCGAACATGGCTGCGGTGAAACAAGTGATCGTCATCGGCGCCGGCATCATCGGTGCTTCCATGGCCTGGCACCTGACCAGGGCAGGCGCACAGGTGACGGTCATCGCCGCCGACAGCGCCGCCGGTGGGGTCGCCACGCCGAACTCCTTTGCCTGGATCAATGCCACCTGGGGCAATCCGGAGCCCTATTTCCGGCTGCGCACCCGCGCCATGGCCGAATGGTCGCGGCTGGCGCGGGACGTGCCCGGCCTGCCGCTCAACTGGTGCGGCGGCCTGTGCTGGGA
>NZ_RZPF01000622.1:0-3970 GCF_004022735.1 Mesorhizobium sp. M7A.F.Ca.AU.001.01.1.1 | reverse complement strand
ACCTTGACGCCGGGAATGCCGGCGTCAAGGTCGACATCGACGAGAAGGTGATCGTGTCGTCGACCGGCGCGCTGTCGCTGGATAAGGTTCCCGGCCATCTGGTGGTGGTCGGCGGCGGTGTCATCGGGCTCGAGCTCGGCTCGGTGTGGGCGCGGCTCGGCGCCAAGGTCACCGTGGTCGAATTCCTCGACACCATCCTGGGCGGCATGGACGGCGAGGTCTCCAAGCAATTCCAGCGGTTGCTGGGCAAACAGGGCTTCGAGTTCAAGCTCGGCGCCAAGGTCACCGGCGCCGCCCTTGACCGGCTCGAAGGTGATGGTCGCACCCTTCTTGGCCTTGGCGACGCCGAGACCATCGAGGCCGATGCCGTGCTGATCGCCACCGGCCGCCGCGCCTATGCCGACAGCCTCGGGCTCGGGGAAGCCGGCGTCGAGGTCGACGAGCGCGGCCGGGTCAAGACCGATGGCCATCTCAAGACCAATATCCCGGGCATCTATGCCATCGGCGATGTCATCGCCGGGCCGATGCTGGCGCACAAGGCCGAGGATGAGGGCGTGGCGGTAGCGGAAACCATTGCCGGTCAGGCCGGCCACGTGAACTATGACGTCATTCCGAGCGTCGTCTACACCAGCCCGGAAATCGCCTCGGTCGGCAAGACCGAGGAAGAATTGAAGAAGGCCGGCATCGACTACAAGATCGGAAAGTTCCCGTTCAGCGCCAATGGCCGGGCGCGCGCCATGCTGCACACGGACGGTTTTGTGAAGATCCTCGCCGACAAGCAAAGCGACCGCGTGCTCGGCGTCCATATCGTCGGCTTCGGCGCCGGCGAGATGATCCACGAGGCGGCGGTGCTGATGGAGTTCGGCGGTTCGTCGGAGGATCTCGCCCGCACCTGCCATGCGCACCCGACGATGTCGGAGGCGATCAAGGAGGCGGCGCTGGCGACGTTCTTCAAGCCGATCCACATCTAAGGCCCTTTCATAAACTCTACTCCGGCGGCCATCTGGCGAGGTTTTCTCCGCTTTCACAGCGCCGCGCGTCCCTCCTGGACGCTCAAAGGATGCTGTGACCCTTTTTGATTGGCGCATGATCCTCTCCGAAAAAATCGGACTGATCTTCGGGGTCATGCGCTGCTCACGGACCCAATGTCCGCTGCGCTCCGGTTCTCGAAAACCACACCAGCTGACTCACCGGAGCGAGTTTCTGGAAAGGCCTTTCTGGCGGCCCCTACAAAACAAAACGGCCCGCTTTTCAGCGGGCCGTTCGTAACTGATATCGAGCCAATCACTGGGCCGGTGCAGGTGCCGGCGCAGGGGCTGGTGCCGGCGCAGGAGCCGGTGCGGGCGCGGGTGCCGGGGCAGGCGCCGGTTCTGCAGGTGCCGGAGCAGGCGCGGGCGCAGGTTCAGCCGGCTTCATCGGTTCCGCCGGTGCAGGCGCTGGGGCCGGTGTGCTGGCCGCCGGCGGCTCGGCGGGTGCCGGGTGCTCACCACTTCTTCCGAAAACATAATACGCGACAACCGCCAGAATAACGACGACCAGTGCAATCAGCCAACCGCTACCACCGCCGCCGCCACTTGGCCTTGGTGCGTTGGTGGACGAATTGAACGGGTCGTTTGGATTCGGTGTGTTCGCCATAAAAGTGTCCTCCGTGGATGAAAAATATCAATCAACACCATACAACGCGCAATCATTGAACTGGTTTCACGCTAGGGTTGGAAAACGCCAAAAACAAGGACAATCCTGCCCTTCCGCAGCCGGAGTGGCGTCGTTTCGCCACGCAGCGCGCCAAGTTTGCGTCTGTTAAGGTCGAATCAGAGGGTTTTGCCGTGACGAATCCGTCAGCTCAGCTTGTCCCGAATCACTGCGATGCTCTCGCCAGAGCCCAGTTCGCAGACCGCTATGTGCTGGTCACTGAAGGCCTTTCCTTAACCGCATTCGGCGCGGCCGAACGCGCTCTGGGGCGAACGCCGCCCTGGGTCGGCAGGCTCATGGCGCTGCGCAATCTTGCCGTCAGGCCGTTCCGGCTGAAGACGGGCTTGGAAACTGCGGTGTTGCCGTCGGGCCGGATCGGGATATTTCCGCTCATCAGCCAGTTTCCCGGCAAGGTTGTGCTTGGCCTCGACGACCGACATCTCGATTTCCGTGTTCTGGTCGAAGTCAGGGATCTTGGCAGCGGCCGGCAAGAGGTGGCCGCGACGACGATCGTCAAGACGCACAATTGGCTCGGGCGCGCCTATCTCGCGATCATCATGCCGTTTCACCGGATGGTCGTCCCGGCGATGCTGGCCCAGATCCTGGCGAAGTAAGCTGAAGTCACTAAAGTCCGACAGGCGTGACGGTGTAACCGGCCTTGCGGAAATCCTCGACCAGGCCTTCGGGGCCGGGAAGGTGGAGGGCGCCGACCGCCATGAAGACGTTGCCCCTGGCAAGGATCGGTTCGGCATGCTCGACCATCACCTTGTTGCGGCTGGTGATCATGGTTTCCTCGAACGCCGCATAGCCCGCGGGGTCGTCCGTGCCCTCCGGCATGGCCACGCGAAACAGCGGCCAGAACATTCCGGTGTCGCCGCGCTGGTAGAGCACGATCATGGTTTCGTTGATGTCGTTGATCTTATCGCCGAGCTTCAGCGTGTCGACGAGGCCCTTCATGTGAAACGCCAGCGGCAGCGAGGCCATGGCGCGCAGCTGGCTTTCAGCCGTCTCCAATCCTTCCACCGGCTTGCCGGAAGCCTTCGCACCTTGCGCCAGTCTGACATCGAGCACCGGGGCGCCGCCTGACTGGCGGGCCAGCTCGCAGGCCGGCAGTGCCATCATGGCCGAGAGCATCCACGGCTTCATCTTGGCAACCGTTGCCGGAGGAATGCCGCGTGCGTCGAGCGCGGCGTTCATGGCCGCCGCATCGTCGGGCGACAGCAGCGACGCCAGCGTCGTCGAATCAGTGAACATCATCAGGTCCGGCTCTTTGAGCATCGCGACCATCATCTTCTGCTTGTCGAGCACGTCCGTGGTTTCGATGATGATGGTGCCGGCGGCGTCATAGGCTTTCTGCGCTTCGGGAGGCAGCGTGGTGACGCGCGGGTCGGTCATATGCATGGTGCCGAACAGGAAGGACGGCTTCTCGCCGGGCTTTTCCAGCTTCCATAACAGGCCCTTGCCGTTCGGCGTCGCGGCGGCTTCCGCTTCGATCTTGCGGTAGCTCGCCGGATCGTTCTTCTGCAGGGCCGACAGCATGTCGGCACCGGTGCAGGTCGGGACTTCGGCATGCGCCTTGCCGGCCGCGAACAGCAGCACGGCGAGGAACGACAGGAAGAACAGAACATTGAGCGCGACGAGCAGCTTCAGCGACACGGAAGCAGCACGGTCGGCGATGGCTATGACGCGTTTCATGAGCCTCTTCTAGGACTGAAAAGCGGCAAAACGGTTAACCTGTGCTGAGAAATTGTCTTGGACTGGCTATCGCGCTCAACTGACGTCGATGGGGCTCATGCTTCAACGATTAGCGGAAACGCCCATTTCTTCGTCATCCCAGGGTCTCCGCGACGGAGCTTCGCTCCTGCTTCGCCCAGGGATGACGACGTTGGGGAGGCTTTCGGCCAAATGGTGAACGTTACTGGCGTTCACGCCCTGGGATGCGCCTGCTCATAAATCTCGAGCAGCCTCGCGGTGTCGACGCCGGTGTAGATTTGCGTCGTCGACAGGCTGGCGTGGCCGAGCAGTTCCTGGATGGTGCGCAAATCACCGCCGCGGCCGAGCAGATGCGTGGCGAAGGAATGGCGCAGTGCATGCGGCGTCGCGGTATCGGGCAGGTTGAGCGCCGAGCGCAGCTTGGCCATGTCGCGCTGGACGATGGCCGGGTTGAGCGGGCCGCCGCGGGCGCCGCGAAACAACAGGCCCTTGGGGTCGAGATGGTAGGGGCAGAGCCGGCGATATTCGGCGATTGCCCTGAGCGCCACCGGCAGCACCGGCACCA